>CAZAWG010000010.1:0-13901 GCA_964488785.1 uncultured Oscillospiraceae bacterium
CTATTCCATCACGCGCGACTTTGACTGGTCGGAGACCGAAAACAACAAGCTGTTATTCGAAATGACCAGCAAATACGGTACGCCCTACTTCTCCAACTATATCAACAGCGACATGGAGCCGAGCGATGTACGTTCGATGTGCTGCCGTTTGCGCTTAGACCTTCGTGAGCTGCGCAAAAAGACCGGCGGCTTCTTCGGAAGCGGCGAAAGCACCGGTTCGATCGGTGTGGTCACCATCAATATGCCGCGTCTGGCGTACCTATCCGACAACGAGCATGAATTCTTTGAACGCTTGAACCACATGATGGACATTGCAGCGCGTTCGTTAAAGACCAAACGCACGGTGGTCACCCGTTTGCTCGACGAGGGCTTATATCCGTACACCAAGCGCTATCTTGGCACCTTTGACAATCACTTCTCGACCATCGGTCTTGTGGGTATGAACGAGGCTTGCTTGAACGCAAAATGGTTACGCAAGGATCTGACCCATGTCGAAGCGCAGGAATTCACCAAAAAGACACTCAATCATATGCGTGAGCGTTTATCCGATTATCAGGAAATGTATGGCGACCTGTACAATCTCGAAGCAACGCCGGCCGAAAGCACGGCATACCGTCTTGCTAAGCACGACAAGAAGCGCTTCCCGGACATTATCACAGCAGGAAATGACGACGGTTCGCCCTACTACACCAACTCCTCGCATCTGCCGGTCGGCTACACCGAGGATGTATTCTCTGCCCTTGACATTCAGGACGGACTTCAGACATTATACACCTCCGGCACGGTATTCCACGCCTTCTTAGGCGAAAAGCTGCCGGATTGGAAGGCGGCCGCCAACCTTGTGCGCAAGATCGCCGAAAACTACACGCTCCCCTATTACACGCTTTCACCGACCTATTCGGTCTGCCCGGATCACGGCTACATATCCGGAGAGGTCTACACCTGCCCGACCTGTGGGCGCACCACCGAGGTCTACAGCCGTATCACCGGCTACTACCGTCCGGTTCAGAACTGGAATGCCGGCAAGGCGGAGGAATTCAAGGACAGAACCGTATACGACATTGCTCACAGCACGCTTCGTCATTCTCCGGATAAAGAAAGCAAGGAGACAACGAGCATGAAAGAAGCAAAAAGCGAAAATATATGCAAATGCGCAAACGAGCCGGTCGTTTTATACACCACCAAGACCTGCCCCAACTGCAAGGTAGCGGCAGCACTTTTGGAAAAGGCCGGTATCGCGTTTGAAAAGAAGTTAGTAGAGGACAACCGCGAAGAGGTGACCGCTCTCGGCTTCAAGCAGGTTCCTACCTTAGTTTGTGCAGGCGAGCTTTATACCGGGGTTCCGGCAATCAAGGCAAAGCTTGCGGAAATGAACAACTAATCGTACAGGCATAAGGGGATGTAGAATCTACATCCCCTTTATAAAAGGAAAATAAGATATGATAGATATTCTCATCATCGGTGCGGGCCCGGCCGGTCTGACCGCCGCCATCTATGCCCGCCGTGCCGAAAAAAGCGTTCTGGTTCTCGAACGCGAAAGCTTTGGCGGTCAGATCAATTATTCGCCAAAGATAGAAAACTATCCCGGCTTCGCCTCGGTCAGCGGCGCAGAGCTTGCCGATGCACTTGTCTCCCAGGCATTGGAATTGGGCGCTGAGGTCGATATCGCCGAAGTGACTGCCCTTCGTCCGCAGAACGGCGTGTTCACGGTCACGACCGATACCGGTAACCATGAGGCGCGTGCCGTCATTCTTGCCACCGGCGCCAAGCACCGGCATTTGGGCGTTCCCGGCGAAGAGGAGCTTATCGGAGACGGTATTTCCTTTTGTGCCACCTGCGATGGAGCCTTTTATGCTGAAAAGGATGTGCTTGTCATCGGCGGCGGCAATTCAGCGGCGGCAGAAGCACTTCAGCTTGCCGAGCTTTGCGCCACGGTCACCATGGTGCAGAACCTGCCGGTACTCACCTGTGAAAGGACAAGCGTTGAACGCATCGCACAAAAAGAAAACATCCGCGTGATCACGGATGCAAATATCCAAGCGTTTTATGCAAATGGCGAAAAGCGCGGCGTACAGTATAAGGATGCAAAGGATACGGAGCAGACCATTGAAGCGGACGGCATATTTGTTGCCGTGGGGCTTGCGCCGGATAATGCGCCCTTTGCCGATATAGCGCATCTCGAAAACGGCTATATTGCCGCAGACGATTCCTGTCAAACCTCCACGCCGGGTCTGTTTACCGCCGGGGACTGCCGCACAAAGGCAGTCCGTCAGATCACGACTGCCTGTGCCGATGGGACCGTGGCGGCTCTGGCGGCGGTGGAATATTTAAACCGCTGATGTTTGCCAAGGTCTATTTGGAGATCACCAATGTGTGCAACCTTTCCTGCTCGTTTTGTGTGGGCACATCGCGCAGGAAGCATTTTCTGACAGTGGAAGAATTCGATACGCTTTGCGCCAAAATCCGACCGCACACCGAATTTCTGTATTTTCATGTGATGGGCGAGCCGCTGTTACATCCACTTCTTGCCGTGCTTTTGGAACACGCGCACACATTCGGCTTTCGTGTGATACTCACCACCAACGGCACGCTGCTTGCCGAAAAGGGCGAGCTACTTCTTTCCTCCCCTGCCCTTTTCAAGGTCAGCATTTCACTGCATTCCTTTGAAGCCAACCGCGGCATCGAGCGCGAGGGCTATTTAAGGGGTTGCTTTGATTTTGCGGATAAGGCCTCCCAAAGGGGCATCATTTCGGTCTTTCGGCTATGGAACGAGGGCGGCGAGAATCGTTTCAATCCGGAGATCCTGCAAGCCTTACAGGAGAGGTTTGACGGTGAATGGGTAAAAAACACCAGAGGTATTCGCATACGTCAAAAGCTTTTCATCGAGGATGGCGAACGCTTTGAGTGGCCGCTTTACGCCGAAAAAGCCTGCGAACGAATCACCTGCTATGGGATGAAGGATCATGTGGCGGTATTATGCGATGGGCGCGTTGTTCCGTGCTGTATGGACTATGACGGCAGGCTTGCTTTGGGAAACCTGCACAACGCCACGTTGGACGAGATCCTTTCGTCCGACCGGGCGCGCGCCTTTCGCGCTTCGCTTGACAAGGGGCTTGCCCCAAGCAAGGAATGCAGCCTATGCGGATTTGCGCAAAAGAGATTTCTCTAATGCGCAGATCCGCCTTTTTATTTATTCCTCTAATACGCGCTTTTACTTGGATTTGGGGACATAGTAGCTGAAGCCATCACAGGCGATGATATGCGGAAAAGCAAAGGAGATATCCCGTTTTTCCATTTGTGCTATGTTTTCCAAGCCGATATGTGAAAAGATCATAAGGCGCGTATTCGTTCCCTCTAAGATCGACTGTGCCTTGTCGATCGACAGATGAACAAGCTCGGACACCACCACGTCGAAGGCTTCGTTTTTCGCCTGAACCGGGTAATCGTGATAATCATATGCAAGATCGCCGGTAAACAGGACGCGCTTGCCATCGGCTTCAAAGACAAAGGCATAAGACGGCACGTCCGGCGAAATATGCTCGGTACGAATAGCGGTAACACGCAAGCCATCGGCTTCATAGATCACACCCGGGTGCGTGATGTGGGTATGCAGACGGTCGGGATAATCGATATGAAGGGCGCGTATCCAGCCTTTCAAGGGCTCGACTGCCTGCTCCTCCGGCATGAATACATCCGCCTCGGCTGTCGGATGATAGACCGAAAAGCTTTTCACAAGCGCGGTGAATTCCGCTGTGTGATCGGCGTGCATATGGGTAATGAACACGCCGCGCAAGGTATCCACCGACAGCTCCATCTGCTTGAACAGATAGACCACCGGTGCGCCAAGATCGATAAGATAATGATTTCCACGGTGTTCGATAAGTACACTGGTACAATGCCGGTTCTTTTCCGGCGCACCATGACTGGTGCCTAAAAAGGTAAGCTTCATGATGAGTTCCTTTCATAGCAAGATAAAATGCGCCGCAGAAGAACATCTTCTGCGGCGCACACTGTTTTGTTTTTTTCGGCGAAATGCAAGCCACACCCAGATGCGCGGCAAGCTGACCGCCTGCGGTCGCAGCACTATGCCTTTTAGAGTTCACAGATTCGCGAAGGCGGCTGTGAGTCCCGCACGTCCGGTATTATTCAGCCGGGTCTAACTCCTGTACCACGATATTATCCACGTAGTAGTTCAAGCCATTTGCATCATCCACCGGGTTTGCATACAGTGCAAACTGGTCTGCCCCTCGTGTGACGGTGCCATCTGCCGGGATGGTATATTCAAACGACAGATGCTTCCAGCCATCGCCTACAGAAAGCTCAATACCCGTGCTTCCACCGCCGTCGGCGCAGTTGATATGATCGACCTTGCCGTCTAAGCCCTGATAACGGAAGTTACAGATGATGGAGGACTTGATGGAGGTATCCTTTTCGGAAACATCCTCGCCCTTACCGATTAGGCGCAGGTCTACGTCTACCTTATAGGTCTTGCCCGGCGTAAAGACGCAGTTCTGACGGAAGTAGGTCCACTGCTTGCCGGCATTCGCCTTAACAAGGTAGACATGGTTATTCTTATCGTCCGGATCCTCAACGATGGAGATGGCCGCATTATCCGAAATGAAGAAGCTACGCTTATCCTCGGCATCGCCGTTTCGGATCTCAAAGGCAGCCGGGGTCACACCGGTATCGACATAATCCTCATCCTCGATGAAGCGGATATAATCGATATCCATCGTACCTACGGCATTGAACGGGTCAAAGCGAAGCTGCTTGACGATACCGTTCCAGAACTGGTTCTCGGTCAGATCCACGGTATAGGTTTCCCATTCGTCGCCGCTATCCTGCGATTTGAGGTTGCCCTTGATGGATACAGCCTCGCGCATACTCGGCTCGGAATCGGTGGTGAAGTACATACAGAAATGCTGGGTGGAGGAGCCGTCATACTTGTAGCGGCAACGCACCTCCATGGCCTTATATTTCGCAGCCGGGATATTCATCTCTTTTTCAAGCGTGATGATCGGGTCGCGACTATCCGACAAGGAGGTAGCACGCATATAGCCATCCACCGTGAACAGATTCATGTGGTAGGACGACCAGCCCTCGTTATAGCCAGCTGTTTCAAAGTTCCATTCGCCGGGCTTTCCGTTGTTGATCTTATCTAAGAATTCCTTTTCATTTGTCTCAATGACCGGCTCACCCTTGTCGTTGAAGGTGATGGTATAGCCAAGGTCCTTGCACAGCTGCTCGATCGGAAGTGCCGGCAGTCCATCCACCAGATACATGGTGTAGCCAAGGCTCTTCGAGGTACCGTCCACCGTGTAGGTATCCTTATCCACGGTATAGACCACATCGTGACCGTTTGCCTGGATGGTCAGCTTGCCCTCGTCTCTATCCCAGGTATAGAAGGAGTTGAGCAGATAATCCATTCCGATAGACGGGTCAAACGGCATGAGGTAAGCGCCGCCTGCGCTCTGTTCCGGGAACAGATTCGTCTCGTATTTCTTGCCGTTGACATGGAACAGACGGGAAGCCTGACCAGCCGGCTGGAGGAATTCGAGCGAAACGAGGCGGAAGTAGTTCTTGACCGGGTCACCCTGTCCGGCAGGTGTCTGACCGGGGTCAACACGAATGTTGGTGATGGTGCCCTTCCAAGGCTGCTTTTGGCTCATATCCACGGTATAGGTGGCGAGTTCACCCTTATCGGCCGTGAATGATGTTCCCTTGGCGGCATTCCAGGCATCATCCGAATCGGTGGTATAATAGACCTCAATATTGGTTCCCTTGGGGACATCCAGTGTGAGCTTTAACTGGCTGGCAGCAGCCGGGACCTGAAGTCCGGTTGCAATGACGAGCGTATCGCCATCGACCATGCCCTTTAAGCCCTCTTCGGTGACTTCAAAGGTTTTGGTATTGGACACGCTGATACCTGCCTTGGCATTGGAATAATCCACGGTATATACGCTCTCGAGCTTCGACGAATCGACAGAGAAGTCATAGTAGCCGGTCTTGCGGAGCAGGTGACGGTACTGCGGATACAGGCGGTTGATACGCGCTCTTTGCGCATCGGTCGGATAGAGGTTAAGAGAAGCATCCGGCTTTTCATCGGTATAGACCTCGCGCAAAGCGTCTAAGTAGCCGAAGCCGCCATTGCCCTTGGAGGGCATGATATAGGTTCCTTCGCCGTATTCATTCCAGGTGGAGATCATGGAGAAGTTCTCCTGCCAGGTACCCTTTTCGGCGTGAGTAGGCAGATATTCATCGCGCACCCAGGTATGAGCCGTCTTAAAGTCCTCGGTGGTCATCATGGGATAGCGGATACCATGCCACGGAATGCTGTTGAAGCCAACAGAAATGGTCGGCACGGTATAGAGAGAGGTGTTCTGGGAGCTCTTTGTGATAGCGTCCTTATTCACCTGGAGCTTATAGCCGCTGTTGCCCCAGTTATAGGCATAGCAGCCATCAAAGCCCATGGTTGCTCTATCCGAGGCGGCCGAGCCGCAATACAGATAGATCATGCCATCGTAGCCGAGCTTCTTGACCTCTTCCTCGAGGTAATCAAAGGCTTCCTTGAGGACGGAGGCACCGCCGATATTGGTAGCCAGCTTACTTTCGCCAAAGACGCACAGCACAAGCTGATTGTCGATGGACATATAACGTTCGTCCTTGAAGAAGTTTTCCATGAAATACGGGACATAGTAATTCTTCCATGCATCCAAATCCCTAGGGCTTGCGGCGTTGGCGCATTCCCAGATGAGGCAGTATTTCATAGCATCGCTATAGTTTGCGTACATATAGCCATCGTAGAGATGAGAGCTATTGCTGGGATTGGAGATGGGCGCACCCGCATTATCGGCATACCAGCAGAACGCCTGGAAATCGATACCATGCTCGACCATATACTTGATCTCCCAATCGGCGGTTTCCGGGTTACCCTCGTCATAGTAGCCGAGTGCCAGCTCCGCATCCTCATACGGAGAAATGCAAGACCAGCCGAAGTGTGTGCCGTTTCTCCAAAGTGAGCAGATATTCATACCCACGATATGCTTTTCCTCGCCGGCCGGTTTTACGGGTGCAGGCACATAGTCCTCACGCGTTTTCTTGCTGAACACGCGGATATTATCGAAGCTGACGGCCTTATCGCTATCCGAGGTAAGCACGATATTATCCACGCTGGTGGCATTTTCGGCAAAAGCAACGGTCGCGATCTTACGTCCATTGAGCCAGATGATTGCGCTCTGGGTATCGGTATCGGCCTCTAAGCGGATGCGATACCAGAGGTTTTTGACATATGCATCATACACCTTTTCGCCGTTGGCATACAGGCTTGTTCCATCGTTCGAGAAGGAAACCAGGGTCTTTGTACCGCTCTTTAAGGCAAAGGAAGCCGGCTGACCCTCGGTGAGGTTATATTTCCAATCGGCAATGACCGTATCCGAAACCGGGTCGAACTGACGTGTCGCATAGCCATTCGTGATCTGGAGCATACCGCCCTTGCCGACGATATTTTCGCCCACCCAGCCAAGCGGAGCATCCCCATTCGAATTGAAGGCGAAATCCTCATAGACAGCATAGTTTACAACGGTATTGATGATACCAAGCGTTGCAACGGCGGTGCTTTCTTCGCTGGTAGCAAAGCGGAAGTTCAGCAAATTGGTATCCGCGCCGGTGGTCATAAGCGGATGCGTGCCGTAGCTTTCGCCATTGATAAGGGTGGTGCTGCGGTTATTATCCAGATCGACCGTGATACGGAAATAGAAGAAGGTTTCGTTCTTTGCATCGGCGCGCAGGGTGGTACGGGAGCCATCGGCGTTTTCGAGCTTCCAGGCACCATCCTCGGTGACCAACTTATACACAGGGTTTCCGGCTTCATTGCGATATTCGATCGAGAAGCCGTCAAAGCCGGAGCCGACACTAAGCTGTGTCTCCATAGTCACCACGCCGGTGGTGGTCTTATTGAACTCACGGATCATCGCGGTTCCTTCGGTCTTGCTGATATCGGCAAGCGAGCCATAGGAATCGTTCAGAGAGGTGCGCGGTGTGCCGCCGCGGTTGTCCAGGCGCCAGCCGGAGTTGATACCTTCTTTATGTCCGGCATAGGAGGTATTGTAGATAAGGGTATAAGCATCGTCATCCGACACCTTATCGAGTACTTTCGAAAGGCGGTTTTCCGGCAGAGCGACGCGGTTGATGATCGCAGCCGCTTCGGCACGAGTGATATTATCCTCCGGGCGGAAGTTACCATAGGAATCGCTTCCCATGACGACACCGGCACGGTACAGGGTGAGTAGTGCATCGCGATAGGACTGCTTTTCGGACACATCCGGGATATCCGCAACATCGTTTTTCGCGGTAAAATAATCGGCCGGGAGGGCTTTCTGGAAGATAAGTGCGACCTCATGGCGTTTTGCAGCGCGGTCGAACGAATCGAACTGTCCCTCGGCGATAAAGCCCTTGGAAAGAGCATAATTTACATATTTCTGATACCATTCGCCGGAAGCATCCGGGATGGTATCTCCGGCATAAAGAGCGGCGGCGCGGGAAGCCATAGTCACGGCTTCGGACACCAGCACCTCGCCATTCGGCTCAAAGGAATTGTCGCCGGTTCCATTCATAAGCCCGAGTTCAAAGGCATTTGTGACCTCGGAAGCATACCATTCGGCTGCCGGGACATCGGCAAAGCGTCCGTCATAGGTTTGCGTTTTTGCAAAGCCGGCGGCTCCGGCCTGCATAGCAAGTGCAGCGGCTGTGATAGACAGACCAACAGCAAGCTTACGCGGCAGGAAAGCAAGATGTGTTTTCATGTAGATTCTCCTTTTAACTGTATTTCTCGATTTGCGTTCACACACATTTCTAACGCAGATATTATATCAAAAACAGAAAAAGAAGTCAAGTTTTTTTGCGCTTTTTCATCGGTTTGCACAAAAATAGCGTTTATTTATGGGTATAATCACGAAAGCTCCTGTGGAGCGTTGTACTTCTGCAAAATCTCCCTAAATCAAGCAGCGCTCTCCCTACAGCTACAACTAACGCAAGAACCGCGTCCTTCGAAAAGACACGGTTCTTGTAAGTGTACAGCAGGATAGTATGTTAAGCTTTCCTACATTTTCATTCAATTAACCTTCCACGCACAGCGATTCTGTCACCTTCACCGAAGCAAGCTTTACCACGCCATCGGCATAGGTAAAGTCCACCGGCGTACCGTCCACCGTCACGCGAGACACTGACGTATAATTTGGCACACCAAACGAGCTTAGGCGAACAGCGCCCTCGCACAAGGTAAGCACGGTCTTATCGGTATTGACCTCGACCTGTCCCCAGGCGCCCTCGACGCTCCAAAGAGTATGGAACGGCAACGGCATACGGGGGGCAAAGCCGATATGCTCATGCGGCAGGTCGAACGAGAAGCCGGATAAGATCGGAACCAGCGCAAAGCTTGCCATCGAACGCGCATAGTTACTGCCGCATTCGAACTCATTCCAAGGATTGCGCTTTTTACCGTTGAAGCGGTCGCGCACTGCGCCGGCCACTGCAACTCCCTCGTTGATCTTACCGTGCGCACATAAGAGTCCGGCAAAGGAATATTCAAAGCCGGTCATAGTTTCCTCACAATACGGGATGGAGATCTTCGGCTTACGGCTGTCCTCCGGATACACACAGATGACACTTCCGGCTTCGTCATTCAGTGAGAACACGCGCCAGGTATTGGCTTGTGCGCGCATATTCGGCTTATAGTTATTCTTCATCATTTCGCGAAGAGCGGAATCGATCTGTGCCGGGTCGAACAGGTCGCCAAGTCCCAGAATATCGGCGTGCCACTGTCCCAGCATCTGATCGATAGAGGAGCCTTCCCCGATCTGATATTTGAGTTCCTCCGTTTCATTGTTCCAGAAGAAATCCGAGGCTCCGAAGCGGTCAGACAGACCCTTATCATTTAAATCGACCTGTTGGATGAAATATTTGCCGTTAAACAGCTTTTCTTTGGTGAATGCTTTGCCCTTTTCGAAGAGGTCAAGGTACTCTGCGCTCTTTTCGGGTTCGCCCAAGAAATCTGCCATTTCGGAAGCCGCCTTGAGTGCCGCCATATACATACTTTGCAGCCACGAGGACGGACCCAATAATTCCGTGTCCAGCGTATGGTGCTGACGACCCTCAAGAACGCCGTCCTTATCGGCATCCCATGCATCGGGGTTATCCGGGCTCCAGGCGTATTCAAGCACCTTTTTGATATTCTCCCAATGTGTTTTCAGCCATTCGGTATTGCCGGACAGCTTCCACTCGCGATAGGTCTTGATGACCGCACCCATCTGACCATCCACACAGGCGCGGAAGCCGGTCATTTCCCGTCCGAGTGGGAGCATGAGACGGAAGCCCATACGACCATCGGGGGCGGTACTGTATTTGAATTCGAGATCCCGAATGCTGCGTTCGAGTGAAGGGAATAAGAAGCAGAGCGCATAGGCATAGTTCCAGACGTGCTGGCAGGTTCCCTCGCAGGAGCCGGAGCCCTCATGCACGCCCTCCCAACCATAGAACGAGCCGTCCTCTAAGCGGAAAACGGTCGGCGAATGAAGCACCGACAGGTTGGAAGAAGCAGCGTCGATAACGGAAGCAGGAAGTGTAGAGGAATGCAGGATATCCTTAAAGCGGAGTGTGCGATTTAAGAGGCTTTCCCAATTGGAAAGTGCATAGGCAGCACTGGCAGTGGAATTTTCGAACAGGGTGGCGTAATAATTCTTCCACTTCACGTGCTCGCCGTTTTCATCCTTATATTCGCTCCAATAATTATAGCAATTTGGCGAATTCCAGGAAAGCACGAAGCGCACATTTTTGGTTTCGCCCGGTGCAAGGGTGATCTCAGCGACAAGGGTAGCATGGTCATAGGCACCGGTGGTGTCGTAGGTACGCTCCTTCATGGGTTCGACGCGGTTGAACTCATTCCAATAGGTCGTGATACCATCCTGCCAAGCGCCGCGATACCAATAGGTTTGGGTATATACGGTATCGGCATCGGTGGCAAGGGTCATGTCGCCATAGGAAAAGCTGTCGATGGGGGTATCGGCATGGGTGAGTGTGATGGAATGAATGCCGTTTTCGGTAGAAGAGGCGTTGTGCGACTCCTTATAGGGATTGCCGACCGAAAAAGCGAGCTGATACGAAAGCGTATCGGACGTGGTATTCGTGACCTCGAACGCGAAGAAGGCTGCCGGGATACTGGAGGCATCCGGGTCATTCGGGATCATGGGATTGAAGGCGGTCATACGGACGGCAGCCGGAAAAGCATCGTCCGAAAAGTGGATGGTAGCCACCGGAAATTCGCCCTCGAACTCAGCCTTACGGAAATGCGAAAAGCCGCACATGGTCTGGGTCTCGGGTCCATAGCCATAGCCGCAGAATTCCTGCTTTCTATATTGACCCATAAAGTCCTTGTTCCAATCGCTGTTGAGGATATAGGTAATAGGCTTCCCATTGCGGATGGCCTTAATGGCGAAATGGGAATAGCCGTTGATACTGCCCTTAGAGGAACGGTTAAAGATCTCCCAATCGATGAGTCGTCCATTTCCGGCAAGTCCGATCGAGCCGGAGCCAATACCGCCCAAGGGGAAGGATATTTCTCTTGTCTGGTCATTTTGATATTTCATATGGATTCTCCTTCGGAAAATGATATTTCTGTCCCTATTATAGCATATATTCCGGAATTTGCAAGACAAAAAGTGCAAGTCATGAGACATTTTTTTGCTTTTTTCGCCTGGTGGCAAAAAATGTAAAAGGCTATTTCCGATTTCTGCGAAGCAAACGATTCAGCGCTTTCTGAAAAGGAACGGGGGTGTTCTTTTTGCTTCCGCAAACGACACCTTCCTAATTATGCTCCCCCATTCCAATTCTCGAGCTTCTCCTGTTTTTTATCCCGATGATCAAAAGCCCTCCAGCCAAAAGCCAAAGGAACCCATCCCCTACCATATTATACAGTGTTCGGCCTGTTCCATAAGGCAGCGTATCCGTCAAAAAGGCCGTCTCATCCGGTTCTGTATGGCGCACTACGCGCCCATTGGGGGCGATAAGTGCCGATATACCTGTATTTGCGGCGCGAAGCACGGGAACATTATTCTCGACAGCACGCATTTGCGCCTGTGCCAGATGGTGACGCAGAGCCTGTGAGGAGCCGAAGGTGGAGTCATTGGTAGCAACAAGGAGTATTTCGGCGCCATCGGAAACGCTTTTACGGCAGATATCGCCAAACACCGATTCATAGCACACGATCGCGCCGACCCTTCCACAAGGCGTATCCTGCACGACCGTCCCGTGTCCCGGCGAGAGATCAACGGAAAAAGCCGCATTTTCCGAAACCATCGGCAGGAAGCGATCGAACAGACCGCGATACGGCAGATATTCACCAAACGGCACAAGGTGGCGTTTACTATAAGGCTTACTCATGGCTCCATCCGGGGTGAAGGTAAAGATGGA
The DNA here is from genome assembly GCA_964488785.1 of uncultured Oscillospiraceae bacterium. Taxonomy (GTDB): domain Bacteria; phylum Bacillota; class Clostridia; order Oscillospirales; family CAG-382; genus UMGS882. The sequence goes on from CAZAWG010000010.1 coordinate 12,463, forward strand.
ATTGCCATAGGTTTTTTCGCCCTCGGGATCGGTCATGACCGAAAAGGCTCCGGCGGAAATAGTTATCTGTTTGCGGACAGCTACGCTTGAAAGCAGCCTTGCATAGGTACTATCGGCATTCGCGATATTCGTGGGAAGAGCCGTCTCCGGAAGCAGGATGAGCGTTGGAGCCTCCGTTGTACGCGCCGTAAGGGCTGCATCGGCAAGGCTCATATACCGGGTATAAATACTGGAAACCGGGTCATTTTGTTTTGCGTTATAGGGGTAATTTCCCTGGAGGACGACAGCTGAAAAATACGCATCCTTTTTCTGATATTGAGTCTCCTCGAATGCCATACGTCCCATACCAAAGGCGAGGTTTGCAATGAACAGCGCAAGAGCAAGAACACATCTCTTTTTAAAAGGCTTTTCATCGCACTTAACCAGCAAGGCATTCACGAGCAAGATCAAATATGTGATAAAATATGAGCCGAACAGGCTTGCCGATTGCAGAAGTGCCGGGCAAGCACTTTGTGTGACGAACAGCCGACACCAGGGAAAGGCAAAGGTTCCGAGCGATTGCAGATATTCGGCAAGCACGAACACACACGGAAAGGCAAGCAAGCGAAGTACCCCGGAAGCTCTATCCGCCGCGCGGCGGCAGACATAGCCGGCAGCAGCAAGAATACAGGCATGGAATGCCGGGATGATCGTCATGGCAAGGGCCAAAAGAAGCAGTGCCAGGGCATGACCGATACCAAGGTATTCGAAGGGATACAGCTCACCAAGCCACACATAGCCTAAAAAATAGAAGCCAAATCCAAACCGAAAGCACAGGTGGGCGAATTGTTTGGCATTTACACGTTCGTTATCCAAAAAGCAGGCGGCCAACGGCACAAAGCTTACCCACGAAAGGAGCCAAAGCTTCGAAAAAACAAACGGAATCGCGCAAACGATTCCGTTAGAAAGCACAGCTTTTTTAGATTCGGAAAAGCGTTCGAGTTGCATGAAGCGTTTTTCCATCTGCTTATTTTCCATTACGCAGTTCAGCAAGATATGTTGCAAAATCGCCGACCGTGATGAGGGTATGTGCGCGTTCCTCATCGATATCGACACCGTATTTTTCTTCGCACATGACCACAAGATCTGCGATCTCCAGCGAATTGAAGCCGAGGTCCTTCACAAATTCAGCCTCTTCGGTGATCTCGGAAGCATCGATGGACATTTCGTCCACGAGCAATGCTTTGATTTCTTCGAACATGGATTTCTTTCCACTCCCTTATTGTTTATTCTTATATAACACGCGCGTTATGCGCGGTTAACGCAATGATATGGTTTTTTATATGTTTCTGCGAAACGAACTGTCTCTGCGCTCGTCCGAAGGGCGGTAGAACGTGCTTTTTGCTTCTGCAAAAAGAACCAAAAAGCAGCCGGGGCTACGCCCTGCGACCTACGTCACA
>CAZAWG010000011.1:0-13833 GCA_964488785.1 uncultured Oscillospiraceae bacterium
TACATAAACGGCGATAAGCCGGAGAAAAAGCCGGTGGTCACGCTGTCCGGCTGTGTCAACCGTGCGGAGGTTTCTTCCGCCGCGAAAGGCACAGTGGCAGGCGGTATTGTCGGCTATGCCAAATACGCTGAGCTTACAAACTGTTATAATCTCGGAAGCGTTTCCGCCACCAGCCGCACCGGCGGTATCGGTGGACAATTGCAGAATAATGTGAGTGCCGCCAATTGCTACACCGCCGGCGGCTCTGAAGCCGTGGTCGGTTTTTTGTACAGCTCCTCGACACTCACAGGCTGCCATAGCCTCGGTGTAGCCAACGATGCCGGAACCGGTACTGCGACCGACTGCACCACCATTGATCCACTGAACAAGACGACCCTTCTTACCCTGTTGGGAAGTGCCTACAAGCCCGATGAAGCCGGTGTGAACAACGGGTATCCGATGCTTGTCTGGGAGTCCGGCGCACAGACGCCCAAGGAACCGGCACTTCTTGTTTCGGGCGCGACCCTTTCGGTCACCGCCGCAGACCCGCATCCGACCACAGTTCTGACGGCCACCTTCAAGGACATGGACGAGCAGAGCGTGGTCTGGTCGATCGAAAGTGGCGAAAGTGTCCTTGAACTGATCAAGCCGGAAAATGCGACCGGTAAGAATACGTCTGTCGTTGTGCGTGTGCTTGCCCCCGGCAAAGCCGTAGTCAAGGTCGAAACGACCGATGGCAACTATGCGGCAAGCTGTGATGTTTTAGCGTTTCCCCAGCTCACCGGGCGTGAAATTGGCGGAACGGTGGCGGTCGGCTTCACAGTCAGCGCCGATATCACAGCTTTGGGCGGCAAAGCGTATGACTACAAAAGCTACCCGACTCTTGATTTTCAATGGAAATATCTGACGGCTGAGGAATATTTAGGCGGTCAGACCGGCGAAAGCTCTTATCATCTGATCGATACAGGGACGGCGCGCACGTTCACCATTCCGGCCTCGCTTGAGGGCTGCTATCTTTCCTATACCGTCACGCTTGCCGGACGAAGCGAAATGCCGTCCTCACCGAGCTGTGTTCGTTCGAATGCAATGGGGTGCGTTGAAAACGACCGTGCGGCACTCTCGTTGGATACCTCGCTTCCCATAAAAGAGCCGGTCACGCTGTCGCTTGCGACTGTGGGCGAAAACGGCTCGCGCATTGCCTGGAGCAGTGATGCTTCGGATATCATCGACCCGGAGACCGGCGTGGTCACGCTGCCCCAAAGGGATATCGCCACGGTCACGCTCACGGCTGTTCTTTCCAAGGATGAGGCTTCGAGCGAAAAGGTCTTTGTGTTCACCGTCTATTCGACCGATGCTCTGGATAAGGAGCTTGCTGACAAGGAAAAGCGGTTAGACAAGGCTGTCCGGGCGCTTCGCAAAAGCAGCACCTTAAAGCCGGTCTTTGGAATCGATACGAATGTCAAGACCATGCTCTCCGAAAGGCTTGCCGCTGTGGGCGAGCCGGAGGTGACCGTTTCGATTGCCGACGTGGAAACAGTGTATGACGGAGCTTCCATCGACGAAGCCGGTTCCATCACCTTCTTCTTTGCCGACCCGAACACCGCACCCGCCCGTCACAGTGCAACCTTAAACGTGACCTTTGCGTTGGCGCTGGATGAGGCAGAAAAGACCTATACCGCAAAAGTGGTCGTGCCGTGGGATGCAGAGCGTGTGAAAGCACTCATGCGCACGGAGATCTTAGCCGGCGTTACGATCGATGGCTCTGTGCCGCTTACCGAGGAGCTTACGCTTCCGACGGTAGTTGGTGACAGACGGTGGACGTTAGTGTCCTGGAGCTCGTCCGATGAAGCGGCACTTTCCGTCAAAGAGGGCGCAGACAAGACCAAGCCGGTGACGGCAGTGCTGCACCGCGGCAAGGAGGACCGTTCCGTCACCTTAACGGCTGCCTTTACCTTTGGCTTCACCTCCACGGATGAGCCGGAGATCGTGCTGTTCAAGACCTTTGATGTGTCGGTCGCGGCATTGGATGAGACATCTTTATAAGAAATCCGCGCTTCCTTAGAAGAGAAGTTAGAAGCCGGCTTTGCCAAAGGTGGACTGTGCGATGTAGCCGGCACTCCTCTTACCCCGGATGAAAACGGCGTATATACCGTTTCCGGCGATGTTCTTTATCCGTCAACACGCGATTTTGGTGTTGACGGAAGGAGCACGCCGGTCACCATCCGCTCTCAGAATGAAGCACTTGTTGCTTCGCCGGACACCGCCAATGCGGCGCGTACCGCTGTATATCGTCCGATGGTCGGCGAACAGGCTGAAACGACCACCGTTACGGTAACGCTGACCGACAAGGAAAGCGGGGTTGCGGTATCGAAGGATGTCATCCTTTGCGTACAGCCGTTGACCGAAGAGGAGATCGAAGCCGAAAAGCTTCTCATGGAAACGGTGCTTGCCAATTACTTTGAAGGCATTCGCGGCAAGAACACCGACAAGGGCAATATCCGCTACGACCTAAAGCCGTTTAGCGAGGTCTATGAGAAGGATGGCGTGCTTGTTTGGGTGCGCGATACCAAAGGCATGGTCGGTCACGGTATCGTGCCGGAGGCGTTAGAGGACTGGCAGACCTTAGAGGCATGGAGACTGTTCCGTTCCTCCAATCCAACGGTTATCACCCACGAAAATCTGTTAGTGGCACTCCAGAATAAGGCAAAAGCCGTCACGATCGATTCGGCACTTTCGAGCGAAACGCTTGGTCGTTATGGCGAGCTGTACAAAAACGACCCGGAGACTTACGCAAAATATGCTCCCTTAGCCGACTTATATGCAAAACCCGTATCGGTCGATTTAGTCGTTCGTGGCAAATACAATGCTTCCGGCACAGCGACCCCCGTGCCGGTCGAGGAGAAGTATACCGTTTCCTTTAGCTTAAGGAACGGCAACAAGAGCTTAATCAAAAAGACGGTAAAAGAGCTTCCGGATGGCACGACTGTCCTTGATGTATTCAACAGTCTGCTCGAAGAAAATGGGTATACCTACGTGCTTCGCGGCGGCTATCTGGCTTCGGTCACCACGGCGGAGGGCACGGTGCTTGAGGAATTCGGTGCCGGACCCAATTCGGGGTGGATGTTCAAGGTCAATGGAAAATTCCCGGATACCTACATGAGCGGCTGTGGCATCCAAAACGATGATGAGATCGTTGTTTTCTATACCGATGATTATATGAAGGAATTCTCGGATATGTCGTCCGGCTCTCCTTCATCAAGACCGAGCGGCAGTTCTTCTTCAACAAAGGAAGAGGATACAAAGGAAGAAGGAAAAGAAGAGGAAAAGACAGACACCGCAGACAAAGCAGAAAAAGATGAAAACACAGAAAAAACGGAAACCGAAGTGTCCGAACAGCCGATTGCATTGACCTTTACCGATATCAAAAATCATTGGGCGGAAGCCGAGATCGCAGGTGCGGTCGAAAAGGGCTATATGAAGGGCATGAGCGAGGAGCTTTTCGCGCCGGATGAACCGTTAACACGCGCTATGTTCGTCACGATCCTGCACCGCGCGGCAGGCTTGCCGACAAGCGAAAAGACCGCAGTCTTTTCGGATGTGCCGCAGGATGAATGGTTTGCCGAGGCGGTGAGCTGGGCATGCGAAAACGGTATTGTGCGCGGCGTGAGCGATACGCTCTTTGCACCGGAGGCACCTGTCACACGCGAGCAGATGGCACTGATACTGTATCGGTATGCCGCAAAGGACGATGAGGTGGTGAAGGAAGTGCCCTTTACCGATTTAGAGGGACTTTCGGAGGAAGCTGTGAAAGCAGTCGCATGGGCCTACGCAAACGGTCTTATCAAAGGAATGACGGAAACCACCTTTGCACCACAGGGACAGGCTACCCGTGCGCAGGCGGCGGCACTCCTTGTGCGATTCATAAAATAAGAGCCTATAAAAGCATAAAGGCGAGAGGGACTGAAATGAGTGATTTTCAGTCCCTCTATTTATATGTATATGCACCGTTTTTGGTATAAACAAAATGAGACGGATGTGTCTGAATTCTTTTTCTGTTTTTTTCACGTTTCCTCTTGACAAATGCCGGTCAATCGGCTACAATAGCGGCGAAAGGATACCTATCCTTTAAAACTCCTGCTAAGCACCCAAAATACGTTTTGCACTTTTGGAGGAAGCTGCTATGAAAAAGGAAAAACCGAAGGTCGAAAAAATCCCCCGTTCGCCCATTCCGGCCGAAACCAAGGCGGAGCATCGCAAAAAAAGCGGAAACAATGAGGTCTTTACCGACGAGGAGGTCAAGCAGCTCGAAAAGGAACTGATCGACACCTATATCCGTTCGGGCGACCGGCCGTTGAAGATCTTGCTCAAGATGTATAAAAAGTATGTGCCGGAGATCCTTCTTTCCCTGCTTTTCTATTTCATCAAGACACTGCCGGTCATGGCACTGCCCATTGTGACCGCCGGTATCATCAACCTTGTCACCAAGCCTACGCCGGATTTCTTTAAAAGGCTGACGATCTATATCGTGGTGATGACCTTCTTGTTTGTTCTAAACATCCCCACGCATATGCTACATATCAAATACCACAGCATGGTATCCCGCAAGGTCGAAGCAGGCTTACGCGGTGCGATGGTGCGCAAGCTTCAGCAGTTGTCCATCACCTTCCATAAGGAGATGCAGTCCGGACGCATTCAGTCCAAGCTCATGCGTGATGTCGAGACGATCCACGAATTGTCCACCCATCTGTTTACCACCATCCCCGGCATTGTGATCAATATGATCACCGCTCTTGTGGTAGTGCTTGCCTCCAATCTTACAGTTTTCTGCTTTTTCCTGCTGTGCATTCCGTGTGCGGTGGCAACTGTGCGTGCCTTTCGCCGTCCGATCGGCTCCAGCAACCGTTCGTTCCGTAAAAACATGGAAAACACCTCGGCAAACCTCATGGACATGGTCGAAATGACCCCTATCACACGTGCCCATGCATTGGAAAACAAAGAGGTCAACAAAATGACCTCCATCCTCAATACCCTTGCCAATACCGGCTTCAAGCTTGATATGGTCACAGCGCTCTTTGGCTCGATCTCCTGGGTCATTTTCCAGCTGTTCCAGTTCTTGTGCCTTTTGTTTTCGGCGTATATGGTGTATAAGGGCAACATCGAGGTAGGCGATATTTCGCTGTATCAACAGTATTTCACCATGCTGACCGGGCAGGTCTCCTCCATCATCGGTCTGCTTCCGGTGTTGACTAAGGGCTTTGAATCTATTTCCTCGGTCGGCGAGATCCTGTCCTCCATGGATATCGAGGATAACAACGGCAAGCTCAAGCTGTCCGAATTAAAGGGCAATTACGAATTCAAAGACGTATATTTCTCCTATGAGGACGACCAGCCCCTGCTTCGTGGTATGGATCTTTCGGTCAAGGCCGGTGAAACGGTGGCGTTTGTCGGTGAATCCGGCTCCGGGAAAACAACCTTACTCAATCTGATCATCGGCTTCAATCTGCCGCTTTCCGGCTCGTTGACCGTGGATGGGCATGAGATCACCGACATCGATCTGCACGCCTATCGGCGGCATATCTCCATCGTGCCGCAGAACAGCGTGCTGTTTACCGGGACCATCCGTGAAAACATCACCTATGGACTCAAAAATGTCACCGAGGAGCGACTCCGTGCGGCTTTAGAGGCGGCACGGCTGACCGAATTCATCGATTCGCTGCCACAGGGCGTGGATACGCCGTTAGAGGAGCATGGCGCGAACCTTTCGGGCGGTCAGCGGCAGCGCTTGTCCATTGCACGTGCCATCATCCGCAATCCGGAGGTCATCATTTTGGACGAAGCGACCAGTGCTTTGGACAGTGTGTCGGAACGCCAGATTCAGGATGCCATCAACAATCTGACCGCCGAGCATACCACCTTTATCGTGGCGCACCGGCTGTCTACCATCAAAAACGCCGATAAGATCGCCGTCATCAAGGATGGGCGGTGTGTGGAAATGGGTACGTTTGATGAGCTGATGGAGAAGAAGGGCGAATTTTATAATCTGCGCACCCTACAGGCTGTATAAGCTTGGATAGGCATGGGACGAAAAACGGTTTTCCGCTTTTCGTCCCTTTTTTACGGTTCGTTTAGTATTTTCTTAAGGTAGTCTTTTCTGTATTGACAGACCGATTCTTTTTGCTTATAATGACATTGTAACCACAGTATAGAAAAAATGCGCGAAAGGATGTTTTTTATGAAGCTTCAGCAAAAAGCCATGCAAGCTCTGCAAAGTACCTCGCAGACCTTCCGTCGTTTTCCGGTCACCTCCTGCTTTGTTCTGCTTTCTTCTGCTTGTGTACTGATCCTACAGCTTTTGGAACGCTCTGCGGTGCGCCCGGTCGGCTATGCGTTGTATAGTGGGCTTTTGGGAGCGGCGTGTGCCTTGTTTGTCGAGCTGCTTGGCGAAAGACGACCGTCAGCCGAAAAAACAGCGTCGCTCGTCCTTCGGGGTGCTGCAGTCGTGCTTGCGGCTTTGACCTTCGTTCTGCAATTTCTTTCGTTTCGTGATACGGTGCAATTGGCGATGCTTGGCTGTGGAGCGGCATTTGCCGCGCTTGCGGTGTATGTGCTTATCCGGAAGGACCCATATGCCGAAAATGCCGCACACGGTATACGTTCGTTGTTTGTGGCTGGGATTACGTTTGGTGTGCTGATGGTCGGAATGCTTGTATGCGTTGTTGCGTTTGCCGAGCTGGTCTGGGATGATTTTTCCATGTGGCGCTGCGTTCACGTTCTGTTGACGCTGACGGCCACGCTCGCTGTGTTTATCTTTCTGTCCGGGCTTCCAAAGGCAAATGCACAGGGGAATAAGCCGGAGGGCGTATACCGTGCGGTGTTGGTGTATGCGGAGCTGCCGCTGTATTTTATATTACTTGGCGTGCTGTATCTGTATTTGATCAAAATATTGTGTAAAGGTCGCTTGCCGGATGGCGGCATCAACGTCTATGCCGTGGCGGCGGAATGCGTGTATCTGTTTGATCTGTTTGCTGTCAGCGTCTTTGCCCCCGAAAAGCCCCTGCCGCGCTTTTTCCGGCGTTTTGGCGGACTGCTCTTGTTCCCGGTGCTTGCCATGCAGACAGCCGCCGTTTGGGTACGCATTTCGTATTATGGACTGACAACACCGCGCATGGTGCTTATCCTGTTTATGCTTTCTGTTTTCGCCTTTACCGTTGGCTCCTGCACACGCGTCGGGATTGATAAACCGCTTTTGTTTGCGGCGGCCCTTGCATTTGTGTTCACTGTGACGCCGCTAAATGTCACCAATCTTCCCCTTTGGCAGCAATCGGCCGCACTGCGGCATTGCTTAGCCGAAAACGGTATGCTGAAGAACGGACAAATTCATCCAAGCACCTCCTTGACCGAGGAGGAAAGAAGAAGGATCACCGGCTCGTTTGATTATCTGACAAGTAGAACGGATACGCCGGAATGGCTGCAAAACGCCTATGACACCAACCGCTCCTTTTCCGATATCTTCGGCTTTGAGCGCGAGATGGGCGAGGTGGTCTATGCCGACGAATACCGGCACTATTACTTCCAGGGGTTAGGAGAGACAACCGAGGACATTGCCGGGTATTCCACGCTTTCGCTGTTTGGCGGCGATATCGTGCGCGATGGGGACGAGTATCGCTTTGAGAGCAAGACCGGTGTGCCGGTCGAATGTGATGTCGCGCCGTTTGTGGAAAAAGCGCTTGCGCTCATAGCGGAAAATGCCGAGGTTTCCAGGCACTCCTTCGATGAGCCGTGCGTGCTTTCGTTGGATGAAAACACCGATTACCGGCTCATCTCCCTTCATATAGAGCGGAATGAAACGCAGAACGAGATCACAGTGATTAGCTTTGAGGGCTATTTGCTTGAAAAAACTGTTTAAAATATACAATTCCGCCATAGTTTCGGCACAAAGTTGTCCTTTATTGTGGAAAAGAACCGTGTTATACTATATTGTAGTGTGATACACTATAAAAACATAAAGGAGAAAAAGCAATGCTTAAAAAGATTCTGGCGGCTCTTTTAGCTTCCTTCGCCGTTCTGACGTTTGCTTCCTGCGGTGAAGAAAAGAAAACGCAGACGGACAAACAGCCGGATAAGGTCGAGACGGAAGTTGGGAATGACGCAGACGGCACAGATGATGAGACAGAGGAGATCGACTACGAAGCCGGTCTTTCCACCGAACGCTATGACGGGTATGAATACCGCATTCTTTTGCGAAAGGGTTCGATCAATTCGCAGTATTTTGAGGAATCGCAGGAGGACGTCGTTGACGATGCCGTCTATCGCCGCAACCAGGATGTCCAGGAGCGTTATGGTATAACCATCAGTGTCAGCGAATCCTCCAGCTCCAACTATGAAACGGATGCGCTCAACTCGATCCTTGCCGGTGATGATGCGTATGACATCATTATGGCACACTCCCGTGCTGCTTTTGCCTATGCCGTTCAGGGCGCCGCATATAACATTCACGATATCAGCACCATTCATATCGATATGCCCTGGTGGTCGAAGAACATCAATGACAACTGCACGGTCAATGGGCGGTTATATGTGTTGGATGGTGATATCCAGTTAGGCAGCCTTTCCAACGCTATGTGTCTCTTGTTCAACAAGCGCATTTTCGATGAAAACGGCTTTGACTATCCGTATGAGCTTGTCAAGGACGGCGACTGGACGTTTGATGAATTTGCTTATCTTGCCAAAAAGGGCGGCGCGGACCTCAATGGTGACGGTGTGATCAAGCCGGAGGATGACCAATACGGCTTCTCGACGGTGGAATGGGAAGCACCGATCAACATCCTGTATGCCGGCGGTCAGAAGATCTACGACAAAAACGACGAGGGTCGTGTGGAATTGACGCTGTATTCCAACAAGACGGTTGAAATTTTCGACGAATTCTTCAGCCTTATGAACAACGATGCCTGCTTCTTGCAGTATCAGGAGGGCAACCTCAACTACACCGGTCCGAGCCTGTTCTCCAGCGGTCGTTCCATGATCGCCAGCGGCGGTCTGGGTTCGGCGAAGAGCTTTCGCAACATGGACGATGATTTCGGTATTCTTCCGTACCCGAAATTTGATGAGGACGATGAATATGCGACCTCTATCAACGGTGTTTCGTCCCTTATCGTTATCCCGATCAGCGTTTCGGATGTGGAGCGCACCGGCGCGATCACCGAAGCACTTTGCGCATATGGTTCGAAGTACGTCATTCCGGCGTTCTACGATGTGTCGTTAAAGACCAAATATTCCCGTGACGATGAGTCTGAGCAAATGATGGACCTTATCAAGGACAGCATCATTTACGATATGGGTTATGTGGCTGGAGGTCCGCTCCAGTCGGTCGGACGCGAGCTTGCACTCACTACGACCCACGACTTCTCCTCGTATTATGCCTCTCGTGAAGGCTCTGCCCGCGATAACGTTGAGCAGTTCAACACCGATTACGGCGGATTTGAGGACTAATTAAATAAACATAACAAAGGGGTTGCAGCAATTTGCTGCAACCCCTTTAAGCTTCTTAATCCGATATTTAGTTGAATTTGTTGTACAGACCCTTGTCGCACAATGCGCCAATGGCTTCTACGACCGACTGCTTATCCTCTTTGTAGGTCACACCGTACCACTTATCATCGGTGTACAGAACCTTGACCTTTTCGCCATCGACCTTGATCATCTTATCCACAATGCGCGGAAGCAGATACTCGCTCTTTAATTCGGTGCCCTGCTCGGCTAAGAACTTCACAAAGCCGCTTTCCAATTCATCGAACAACGACGGCATAAAGCCGAACATATTCATGGAAGCGATGGTATCGGCCGGGAATTCGTTGTCCTTGGGAATGGACAGATGCTCGGTCACGCCGGTCAAATAGCTGTTCTGGTCGATCTCGCAGATGCCGCGTGCCACGGTTCCGTTTTCGCTGACCGTGTTCTGGAGCTTGTAGCCCACCATGCAGGTCTCGGTGCTGGTCTCAAAGTGCTTCTTCAGAGCCTTGTAGCCGCCCTTGCCATAGAAGTCGTCGGCGTTGATGACGGCGAACGGACCATGGATAAGCTCCTTTGCGCACAGAACGGCCTGACCGGTACCCCAGGGCTTCACACGATTTTCCGGAACCGAATAGGGTGCCGGGATATCGTTCAATTCCTGGAACGCATAGTCTACATCGATCATTTTTTCAATGCGCTTGCCGATGATCTCGCGGAAGTCATGCTCGATCTCCTTTTTGATGACAAAAACAGCCTTGTCAAAGCCGGCCTCGAGTGCATCATAGACCGAAAATTCGAGAATGACCTCGCCATGCGGACCGACCGGCTCGATCTGCTTGAGTCCGCCGAAGCGACTGCCCATGCCGGCAGCCATTACCAAGAGTGTCATGTTGTTCATTGTATATGCTTCCTTTCAAAATATGATCTATATAGAATTATTTGGTGACCATAACGCGCACATCAGCTTCCTCGGTATACACCGAAATGCCGCTGATCTTGGAGTCGTAGCCGGCAATGATCAGCTCGGCGGCGCGATCCTCAATCTCGGTCTGGATCAGACGGCGCAGGTTGCGTGCCCCATATTTGATTGAAAACGCCTTGTCGGCGAGCAGGGTGTACACATCCTCTGTGCAGGTGAGCGTGACCTTTTTCTCGGCTAAGGTATCCGCCAATTCCTTGACCATGATACGGGCGATGGTGACAAAATTCTCCTTTGTCAGGCTGTTGAAGGTGATGATCTCGTCCACGCGGTTGATGAATTCGGGGCGCAAAAAGGTGGCAAGGGCTTTTTGTGTTTTGTCCTCGCTTGCCTCAGCGGCCGATTTGGAAAAGCCGGCTGTCGCGCTGACACCTACAGCCCCGGCATTGGTGGTCATAACGATCACGGTGTTCTTGAAATTGACCTCTTTGCCGTGTGCATCGGTGATACGTCCATCGTCTAAGATCTGCAACAGCACATTGAGTACATCCGGATGTGCCTTTTCGATCTCATCGAACAGCACCACGCTGTAGGGACGGCGGCGTATCTTTTCGGTCAATTGTCCGGCTTCATCGTAGCCGACATAGCCGGGCGGGGCGCCGATAATGCGGCTGACGGCGTGCTTTTCCATGAATTCCGACATATCTAAGCGAATGAGCGCTTCGGGCGAATCAAACAGATCCGCCGCAAGCGTTTTGACAAGCTCTGTCTTTCCGACACCCGTAGGACCGGCAAAAATAAAGGATACCGGCTTTTCCTTGGCGTAAATACCGGCACGCTGGCGCTTGATAGCCTTTGCGACGGCTTCCACCGCTTTATCTTGCCCCACAATGCGCTTTTTTAAGCGTTCGGACAGCTTATCGATACGCACAAATTCGTTTTCATTGATGGTGCTGGCCGGAACACCCGTCCAGATCTCAATGACCTTCGCTAAATGCTCGGTGGAAAGGAAAACGCTCTTGCGTTTTTCCTCCCATTCGTTGAACCGGGCAAGCGATTGCGCCTTGTGTGTCTTGGCATCGGCTAATGCGCGGTAGTATTCCTCCGCTTTTTCCGGTTCTTCCTCGCTCGGCTGTTCGGCTTCCAAGCGTGCCAGATCCGCTTCCGCCTTGTCTAAGAGCGCCTTGGCATTGGCTGCTTCGGTCACATTTTCATCGTGCAGTGCTAAATAGGAGGCTGCCTCGTCCATCAGATCGATGGCCTTATCCGGCAGAAATCGATCGGTGATATAGCGTTCGGACAGCGTGACGGCGGCACGCACGGTTTCATCCGGGATAGACACGCCATGGAAGCTCTCGTAATAGCCCTTAATACCCTCTAAAATTTTGACGCTGTCCTGTATCGACGGCTCGGCAATGACGATGGGCTGGAAGCGGCGCTCTAACGCGGAGTCTTTTTCGATGTATTTGCGGTACTCTGCCAGGGTCGTTGCGCCGATGACGTGTACCTCGCCGCGCGAAAGTGCCGGCTTTAGGATGTTAGCGGCATTCATACCGCCCTCGGAATCTCCGGCGCCCACGATGTTGTGGACTTCATCGATGACAAGCAGGATGTTGCCCAAGCGCTTGACCTCTTCCATGAGTCCCTTCATGCGGTTTTCGAACTGTCCGCGGAACTGCGTTCCGGCGACCATAGCCGTCATATCCAACAAGCACACCTCGTAGCCGCGCAGCTTTACCGGAACCTCGTTATTGGCGATCTTCTGGGCTAAGGCTTCCGCAATGGCGGTTTTTCCAACGCCCGGCTCGCCGATGAGGCAGGGATTATTCTTCTGACGGCGGCAGAGAATCTGAATGGTGCGCTCTAACTCACGATCTCGTCCGATCACGCGGTCAAGCTCACCGCGCTTTGCCTTTTCGGTCAAATTTAACGTGAAAGCATCGAGATTTTTACGTCCCTTTGCCTGCTTCTTTTTCGTGCTTGTTCCGGAGGTCGCGCCGCGATCCTTCCCAAAATTTCCGAGATTTCCGAAGATGGAGCCGAGGTTGACGGCGGGAGTGCGTGTTTCGCTCTCCTCATCCTCGATGCTTTCGGCATCCTCCTCATCGTATGGTTCTATTGCATCGGTCGGGAAGCCGTCCGGTGAAAAGCCGGAAGCATCCATGAGTCCGGACAATTCATCGCTCATGGTTTCGAGCTGTTCATCGTCAATGCCCATTTTTTCAAGCATTTCGTTGATGGGTCCGATCCCCAGCTTTTTGGCGCACAACAGGCAATAGCCTTCGGATTGCGGCGCATTTTGACCGTTGGGGTCGAACTTTTGGATAAAGACCGCAGCCGGTCTTTTATTGCATTTACAGCAGAGTGTAGACATGGATTTCCTTTCCACCACGAAGGTGCGGTGCATTTGTCCCGGAGGGAACTACTGTTTTTTCGGCTTGGAGAACGGAAGTCTCCCTTTTAGATTTTCCGCGCAGTACATTCCGCAGGAAAAGACAAAGTACAGGGTGACGGTCACGCAGATAACAGTTACGCCAATATCTCCAATGCTGTCGTGGAACAGCGAAATGACAAACACAGCGCCGAAAACCAGCACGGTAGCAAGCTTTCCGAACACATTGGATTTGACCACGAATTTGGTCTTGCGGAAGATCACGAGCGCTCCGATAGCGGTAGCAAGCTCTTTTGCAAAATAGACGAGCGGCATCCAGAGTGGAATATAATCCCGGTGCCACAGGCAGAGAAAGGCAGACAGCTGAAGGAGCTTGTCGGCCAATGGGTCAAGCACACGTCCGAGCGTGCTTGTACAGTCGAAGCGACGGGCAATATAGCCGTCGAGTACGTCGGTAGCGCCGGCTAAGATAAAGACCACAACGGCTACCGGCACATTTCCCTTCAAAAACAGAGCCACAAACAGGGGAACCATCAGAAGTCGAAGAATCGACAGGGCATTGGGTAAAGCTTTGATGGACATAAAAACCTCCACGGCCGCATCCGAGAAAAAATGCTTACATTTGGAGCGGCATATTATTGATACAGAAACGCAAGCGGATTGATAGAAGAAAGCTTGGAGAACAGCAGAGCAGTCGAAGCGCTTTCACTGTCTAATTTTATACCGATTCCGGGCAGATACGGAAGCGCTATATTCACAACGGTACAGAACAAAAGGGCAGCAAGCACTCCACCGATGAGCCCAAATGCAAAACCGCCCAATCGATTGGCGAGGCTTAAGACCGGAAGCTTGAAAACGAGGTCAAGCAACAGCACAGCGAGGTTCAACGCAGCAAGCGACACCAAAAAAACCACCAAAACGGCTAAAGCATCGGAGAGGGTCTTGGCGGCGGGCTGAACGATGTAATCGGTAAGCGCGGTGGCGATCTTTGTTTCACCGCTTGCGACCAGCTCATCGTATTTCTGCTTAACAC
>CAZAWG010000012.1:0-13822 GCA_964488785.1 uncultured Oscillospiraceae bacterium
ATCCAGTTTATCGCCGGAAAGGAAACCATTCAAGAGGAGTTTTTCCATACCTATGAAGCACTTTTTGAAGCCGGACGGCAGATCATCGTGACCTCTGACCGTCTGCCGAAGGATATCAAAACCTTAGAGGAGCGTTTGCGCTCCCGGTTTGAGCATGGTATCATTGTCGATATCCAGCCGCCGGATCTGGAATTACGCGTAGCCATCTTCAAGCGTAAGGCAGAATCGCTTGGAATGAATGTTCCGAACGATGTGCTGATGTATTTGGGTGAAAACATCCGCGATAACATCCGTCAAATCGAGGGGGCGCTCAAAAAAATGCGTGCGCTTGCCTTTATTCAGGGAACGGATATCTGCATGGAGCACGCCAAAGCCGCTGTGGCGGATATTCTCACCGCTAAGGCAACCGCTATAACGCCGGAAAAGATACTGACCTATGTTTCGCAGAAAAGCGGCATTCCGACTGAGGATATCATCGGCAAGCGGCGTACCGACCCCATCGTTTCGGCAAGACAGATCGCGATCTACCTGCTTCGCGAATTGACCGATATGTCCTTCTCCGGCATTGGCAAGGTCTTTAACCGTGACCACGCGACCATGGTTGCTTCGGTCAATAAGGTCAAGGAGCAGATCGAAGAGGATTCCAGCTTCCAGGCGCAGATCGATGATATGATCAAGGATGTGCGCGCAGCCGGATATTAAGCAAGGAGTGTTGGCTTGAAATATTTACCTAAGCTCGGAACAAAACCGTTACCTATGTCGCCGGACGAGCTGCCGCCGGGAGCGGTAGTGGATTTTGTGTATGTGTCGGGCGATGCATACGTCGATCATCCCAGCTTCGGCACGGCGATCATCGGGCGTATTTTGGAGGATGCCGGGTTTACCGTTGGCATTATTGCCCAGCCCGATTATAAAAACCGCTATAAGGACGGAAGCGGTAAGGGCGTTTGTGTGTTCGGTCGTCCAAGGCTCGGCTTTTTAGTCAGCTCCGGAAACATGGACTCCATGGTCGCACATTATACCGCCTCCAAGAAGCGCCGCAGCGAGGACTATTATTCCCCGGAAAAGAAGATCGGACTGCGCCCAGACCGTGCGGTGATCGTGTACTGCAACCGTATCCGTGAGGCGTATGGCGATGTGCCCATCATCATCGGTGGCGTGGAGGCGTCGCTTCGCCGATTTGCCCACTATGATTATTGGGATGATAAGGTGCGCCGCAGTATCCTCATCGATTCCGGTGCGGATATCCTTTTGTATGGCATGGGCGAATACAATACACCGGCAGTGGCAAAAATGTTGGACAAGGGCGTTCCGGTGCGCAAAATTCGCGGTATTCGCGGAACGGTCTTTGCGGCCGAGCCGGATTATAAGCCGGAATTCGATTTTGTGGACACCTATAAATACGATGAATTAAAGACCGATAAGGAAAAATACGCCAAAGCCTTCCGTATCCAGTATAACAACCAAAGCCCGGTGGACGGAAAAGCCGTGGTGGAATACTACGACGGCAAGAAGCTGGTGCAGAATCCACCCTCGCCGCTGCTTACGCGTGAGGATATGGACAGGACCTATGCGTTGCCGTATACGCGCACATGGCATCCGAGTTACGATAAATACGGCGGCATTGCCGGGCTTTCCGAGGTGGAATTCTCCATCACGCACAATCGTGGCTGCTTCGGCGGCTGTGCGTTCTGCTCCATCGCGTTCCATCAGGGGCGAAACGTGGTTTCGCGCAGCATTGAATCGGTGGTGGAGGAAGCACGCATTTTGACTACGCTTCCCGGCTTTAAGGGCTATATACACGATGTGGGTGGCCCGACCGCCAATTTCCGCTATGGCCCCTGCAAGGCGGTGCGAGAGGGAAAAAAAGGCGTTTGCAAGGAAAGGCGGTGCCTGGCACCGGAGCCATGCAAGAATCTGATCTGTGATCAGAGCGAATATGTGGAGCTTCTGGAGCAAGTCGCAGCACTTCCTAAGGTCAAAAAGGTCTTTGTGCGCAGCGGCGTGCGCTTTGACTATGCCGTTTATGACAAAAACGAGGGCTTTATCGATGTTCTGGCGCGCAAGCACGTCAGCGGTCAGCTAAAGACCGCGCCGGAGCATATCTCTGACAATGTGTTACACTATATGGGCAAGCCGCGCATTTCCGTGTACGAAAAATTCTGCGATAAGTATTTTTTCGCCTGTAAGCGCGCCGGGCTTGAGCAATATATCGTGCCGTATCTCATGTCCTCCCATCCGGGAAGCACGTTAGACGATGCCATCGATCTGGCGCTGTATTTGAAAAAGCACAAAATCCGCCCCGAACAGGTGCAGGATTTCTATCCCACCCCCGGAACGGCGGCGACGACCATGTATTATACCGGGCTTGACCCGTTTACCCTGCAGCCGGTCAAGGTGACCCGTGATTACGAAGAAAAACGGATGCAGAGGGCGCTCTTGCAGTCCACACGTCCGGAAAATGCGGAGCTTGTGCGAAAGGCCATCGTGCTGTCCGGACGCGAGGATGCATGGAGCCTTTTGGGGCATCGACCCGGCGGAGAGGGTGAGAAGCGCACCGCGCGAAATGCTCCTTCCGGTAAGTCCTATCGTGGGGATACGTCCAAAAATCAGAAAACGAATACAAAACGTAGTGGGCACACCGACCGCCATGAGGCTTATGGCAAAAAAGCGACCGGTGCAAGCCGTGCGACCGACCGCTTTTCGGGAAATGCTAAACGTCCGTATGCGAAAAATACAAGGAAGCCGAAAGGACGTTAAAACGCCATTTAGAGATTGTCCTCGCCGTCGGTGATGACGGTGCGTTCCCGGAACAGCAGCGACAGGCACCATAAGGCAGAAAGTCCTACAACGACGTATATAATGCGGCTGACAAGACTGGTGCTTCCGCCAAACAGCCAGGCAACGATATCAAAGCGGAACAGACCGATGCTACCCCAGTTGAGTCCGCCGATGATCGAGAGAATGAGCGCGATCCGATCTATCATTTGGTTTCATCTCCTTCGATTTTGTTGGTGAAATGAGAGCGTTATCTCATTTTGCTTTCAGTATTCCCTAAAAGAACAACGATATACCTGCTTGCGGCATTTTAAGCAAAAACAGAAAGGAATCCTATACCTATGCGCATGAGAAAAAAGAAAAACGGCGAAAAACGGATGTTGGCGTGTGCCGATATCCATATCACTCAGCCGGAGACGTATAAAGGACGCTGGCGTTCGCTGGCCGGCGAAAAAAAACTATATGCCGAGATCGGCTGCGGCAAGGGGGGCTTTATTACCGAGCTTGCCCGCCGGAATCCCGATTCATTTTATATTGGCATCGAAAAGGTGCCGGATGTCATCGTGGTGGCAATGGAAAAAATTAAGAATGCCGGGCTTGCCAATGTTCTGTTTGTATGCGGCGACGCTGAAACGCTTCCTGCCATCTTCGAGGAGGGCGAACTCGATGGATTATACCTCAATTTTTCCGACCCGTGGCCGAAGAAAAAGCACGCAAAGCGGCGTTTGACCTATGTGAGCTTTTTAGAGCGATATAAATATGCCTTGAAGGACGGGGGAAAGATCTTCTTTAAGACGGATAACCGTCCGCTGTTTGATTTTTCGCTTGAGCAGTTCAAGCTTGCGCGTATCGCGCTTTCGGATGTGACCAACGACCTGCATAACAGCACATACGAAGCGGACAATATCCACACCGAATATGAGGACAACTTCTCGGCGAAGGGCTTTACCATCAACCGTTTGGTCGGTACGGTGGATAAATCGCTGCCACCGGTGACGGCCGAAGAGATCGAAGCCTATGAAAAGGCACAAAAGGAAGCCACCCAAAATGCAGAAGCGACCGACTCCGATGAAAAAAGCGAGGCATAAAAGAATATGTTTGATTTTGTGAGACTGGCACTTGCTGTGCCCTCGGTATGCGTTGGTGGTGTGCGCAAGAACACCGAGCGCATTTTGCAGAAAATGGAGGAAGCTGACCGGAATGGTGCGGAATATGTGGTCTTTCCGGAGCTGGCCTTGACGGGCTACACCTGTGCGGACCTGTTCTTTCAACAGTCTCTGCTTGAAGAAGCCTTAGAAGGCTTAGCGCGTGTGGCACAGTATACCGAAACGAGCGATCTTGCGGCACTTGTGGGACTGCCGGTTTGCATGGATGGTGCTTTATACAACTGCGCTGCCGTGGTGTCCGGCGGACGTGTGTGCGGTCTGGTGCCCAAAACCTATCTTCCCAACTACAATGAGTTTTACGAAAAACGCTGGTTTTCCTCGGCGCGTGACCTGCACCGGGATACGGTCGATTCGTGCGAATTGGGGCAGAGCACCTCGTATCCGGTGCCGGTGTCCAACCGTCTTGTATTTGTCGGACGGGGAGGGGAGACGTTTGGTGTGGAGGTCTGCGAGGATCTGTGGACACCGATGTCGCCGGGTGCGCGCACGGCTCTTGCCGGCGCGGAGATGCTGTTCAATCTTTCCGCCAGCAACGAAACGATCGGCAAACGTGCCTATCGTCGGGATCTGGTGCACACGCAGTCGGCGAATGCCTTGTGTGTGTATGCCTATGTGTCGGCCGGAAGCGGAGAATCGACCACCGATCTTGTCTTTTCGGGACATTCGCTTGTGTGCGAAAACGGAACGCGACTCTGCGAAAACAAGTCGCTGATCGATGATGACTATTTGCTCTGCTGTGATGTCGATCTTGGGCGCATTCGCGCCGACCGCCGCAAGCTCAAGAGCTTTTCCGACTGCACGAAGGAATTGGATAAGGACGGAGAGTATCGTCGTGTTAAGCTGTATGCGCCGCTTACCCACCGTGCAGAGCGCGACGATGCCGGACTTTTGTATCCGCTTCGCAAGAAGCCGTTCGTGCCGCAGGACAAGATCAAGCGCACGGAACGCTGTATGGATATCTTCGAAATGCAGGTCGCAGGGTTAGTGCGACGTTTGTCAGCGGCCGCCGAAAAGGTGGTCATTGGCGTGTCAGGCGGTTTGGATTCCACGCTTGCGCTGCTTGTCTGTGTGCAGGCCATGAAAAAGCTCCATCGTCCGGTTTCCTCGGTCATTGGTGTGACCATGCCGTGCTTTGGAACGACCTCGCGAACCTATAATAATTCGCTTGCCCTTATGAAGGCGCTGGGCGTGACTATGCGTGAGATCAACATAAAAGAAGCCTGCCTACAGCATTTTAAGGATATCGGACATGATGAAGCCGTCAAGGATATCACCTTCGAAAACGTGCAGGCCAGAGAGCGTACCCAGGTGCTTATGGATGTTGCCAACGGTGAAAATGCATTGGTATGCGGAACAGGCGACCTAAGTGAGCTGGCACTCGGCTGGTGTACCTACAATGCCGACCACATGAGTATGTACGGCGTCAACGCCGGCATTCCCAAAACGCTCATACGCTGGATGATCGAGAGTCTGGCGGAAGCGGAGGTGTTCCCTGGCTGTGCGCCGGTTTTGTTGGATGTGGCGGATACGCCCATCAGTCCGGAGCTGCTGCCGCCGGATGAAAACGGTAAGATCGCGCAAAAGACAGAGGACACCGTAGGTCCGTATGCGTTGCACGACTTTTTCCTATACTATGTCCTTCGCTTTGGCTTTTCGCCGGAAAAGATCTATTATCTTGCGTGCCGGGCATTCTGTGAGGATTTTGATGAAGCAACCATCAAAAAATGGTTAAAGACCTTCTTTCGTCGGTTCTTTACCCAGCAGTTCAAGCGCAGCTGCCTGCCGGACGGCGTTAAGGTCGGAAGCGTGAGTCTGTCACCGCGTGGTGATTGGCGTATGCCCAGCGATGCGACCTCGGCGGATTGGTTAGCACGCGTGGAAGCTCTGTAAAAATAACGAAAAGCTCCCCCTTGCACTTTTTTTGATGCAAGGGGGAGCGCTATTTACAAAGAAGCTTACGGACAATTGGCGGCATTCTCAAGAGATTTACTGAGAAAGCCCTTCAAGATCTCGCTTTTTGGATTTCCGAAAACCTCATCCGGTGTGCCTTCTTCCTCGACCACGCCATCCGCCATGAAGATGATGCGGTCGGACACGCCGCGCGCAAAGCCTAATTCATGCGTGACAATGATCATGGTGGTATCGGTTTCCTTCAATTCGCGGATCACGCGAAGTACCTCGCCGGTCAATTCCGGGTCTAAGGCACTGGTCGGTTCATCGAAGCACAGTACATCCGGATTGAGTGCCAGCGCACGGGCAATGGCCACACGCTGCTGCTGTCCGCCGGACAGGTTGCAGGGGTAAAAGTCGGCTTTGTCGGACAGACCCACCTCGTGCAAAAGTGCATAGGCGCGTTCGGTGATCTGGGCTTTTGTCAGACCGTTCGGCTTTTCCTTTTCCAAAAGCTCGGGAGCCAGTGTCAGATTTTTAAGAACGGTATACTGCGGAAACAGGTTGAAGGACTGGAAAACAAGTCCGAAATGCAGATGATTTTGCCGCAATTCCTTTTCGGAAAGGCGCTTTTTCTGCGCGGCGTTGTAGATCTCCTTTCCATCAATGACGATGCTTCCGGCATCGGGCGTTTCCAAGAAATTCAAGCAGCGAAGCAAGGTCGTCTTTCCACTGCCGGAGGAGCCTAAAATGGACAGCACCTCGCCCTTTTCCAGCGAAAAGTCGATCCCCTTGAGGACTTCGGTCTTTCCAAAGCTTTTTTGA
Organism: uncultured Oscillospiraceae bacterium; assembly: GCA_964488785.1. GTDB lineage: Bacteria > Bacillota > Clostridia > Oscillospirales > CAG-382 > UMGS882. The sequence goes on from CAZAWG010000012.1 coordinate 6,660, forward strand.
ATATTTTTGACTTCCAATAAGGCCATGTGTCTGTCCTCCTTAGCTCTTGTAATAGTTGAGCTTCTTTTCGATAAAGCCGAATAACAGCGTTAATATGCCGCAGAACACCAGATAATAAGTGCCTGTGTAGAACAGCGGCCAGACAAGACCGTCCAATTTTGCAAACTTTTGAGCCGCCCAGATGATCTCATACACCGAGATCATACGCGCAAGAGAGGTGTCCTTGACAAGAGTAATGATCTCGTTGCCCATCGGAGGCACGATCTTTTTGATGACCTGAAACAGAATGACCTTGAAGAACACCTGCATTTTGGTCATGCCAAGCACGGCACCTGCTTCATATTGCCCACGCGGCATACTTTCGATGCCGCCGCGATAGATCTCGGAAAAATAGCAGGCGTAATTGATGACAAACGCTACCATCACGGCAGTAAAGCGATCGGGAACCGAAAGCGTTGCCAACATCCGGATGAACGTCCCACCCCCTGCAACGCCGGAGGCCCATTTCCCGATAAAGCCGGGAACATAGAAAAAGGCAAGCAGCTGGAGCATGAGTGGCGTACCGCGGATGATCCAGACGAACACGCGCATGAGATAGCGAAGCGGCTTAAAGCGGCTCATCGAGCCGAAGCTGATGAGAAGTCCCAAGGGAATAGCGAACACAAGCGTGAGTGCGAAAATTTTCAAGGTCATTTCGAAGCCGTTTAACAGGGACATCGAAACACGAACAAAATCCGGATTCATGAAGCTTTCCTTTCCTGATTCGAGATATAAAGCGTTTTCTTTCTTGCAACAAAAGCGAAAGACCGTTTTCATTGCAAGAAAGGCAGAAAGCCCGTGATAAGCGAGCTTTCTGCCGGCTTAGTTTTTAGATGTATTATTCAGCGACGGCAAGTGTCAGATCATACTTTTCAGCAAGTGCCGGAAGGGTGCCGTCTGCAACGAGCTCTGCCATGATCTCGTTGACCTTGGCGGTGAGGTCGGAATTCTTGCGGAAGCCAATGCCGTATTCTTCGGAGCTGAGTGCAAGGCCGTATGCAAGGTCTGCGTAGCTGGTGCCTTCACCGGTCATAGCGTTTGCCATGGTGATATCGATCACACAGCCATCCTCTGCGCCGGCGGCAACTTCCATGAGGGCGTCGGCCTGTGTGCCAACTTCAACAGGCTCGTAACCGAGGTCGTTCAATGCTGCGGCACCGGCCGAACCGGCTTCTGCGGCGAGGGTCAGCTCATCCAGAGATTCGGTGGTGGTATAATCGTTGATGAATTCCTTGTTCATAACAAGAACCTGTGCATTGACAACATAAGGATTGGTGCAGTTCATGCTGTTGAGTACTTCATCGGTGAGGGTCATGCCGTTCCAAACGCAGTCGATTGCCTTGGATTCCAGCTCGAAAGCCTTGCTGTCCCAGTCGATTTCGATGAATTCTACCTTTACGCCGAGCTTTGCGGCAACGGCTTCGGCAAATTCGGTGTCAAAGCCGGTCCACTTGCCATCTACCTGATAGTTCATCGGCTCGTATTCGGTGATACCGACAACTAAGGTTCCCTTGTTCGTGACATAAGCAAGGTCGCTTGTAGCATCGGTGCTTACGTCCTCAGCATTTTCGTTGTTTTCGTTTTCCTGGTTGTCGGCAACATCGTTGTTGTCTTCAACAATTTCGTTTTCAACATCGTTGGTATCACCATTCACGGTGTTGTTGTTTCCGCTGCAAGAGGTGAACATGGCAAGACCTGCGACCATAAGAGCGGATAAGAAGATGGATAGTGTTTTTTTCATGATGTGTTACTCCTTTAATTGTTTAATTTACTAAAGCGTGCTTATTATAGCACACCCTTTTGGATTTGTCAAGGGCTTTTTGCAAAAAAGTTAAAAAAGCTTTGGAAAGCCTTTGATTACATAAATGTACCTTAATATATATGGCATTGCAGTGAAAGGAGCAGGCTGTGTGCAACGACAAATGCAAAAAAATTGACGAGATACGTTATTTTCAACAAAGTGTAGTACTCAAAATTAGGCAGATTCGATAAAAAAGCAGGATTTTGTCTATCAAAACGGAGATTTTGTCTATTTACATTTTATTTTGTATGTGCTATAATGATAGTAACCAAAATACACGGAAGGTTCCGTAAAAAGAAGGAGTCAATTGTATGAAAAAAACAAAGCTCTTGCTCTGTTCGCTATTGGCGCTGTTCAGTGTCGTGTTTGCACTGTCGGCCTCAGCAGCGGACGACATCGTTTTCACCTTTGAAAACGAAGCCTCGCTTGTGGGCTGGTCTACCAGCTATGTCCGCTACAACTTTGAGCCCGGATATTTTAATGGGTATGCGACCGAAAAGTCTGCAAACCTTTCGGATGTCCAGTTCATCAGCCCCTCGTTAAACATCCAGGCTGAGGATTATCGCTATGTTGTCCTCGAAATGTCCTTTAACCTGGATGCTTCCTGGTGCCGCAACGGTGGTGTATTCTTCCTGTTGCCCGGCGCACAGTGGGACCAGGCACACTTCGTTTCCACGGTTCGCTATCCCAGCGGCTCGTCAAACGGATTCCAGAAATACGTTGTGGATATGTCCACCAACGCCTTGTGGACCGGTACTGTCAAGCAGATCCGTGTAGACCCGTTTGAATGCCCCGGCACCATCGCCCTCAAGTCCATCACCATCACCAACACCCTTCCGGAAATAGAAGAAGATGTTGACGATAAGAAGGATGACGGCAAGACCGATACGCCCGATGCCCCCAAAAAGGAGACTGGCGTATTCTTGAAGCCCAACACCTACAATAACAACTTCACCGATGTTCCGGCTACCGAATGGTATGCCTCCGAAATCGCCGGTGCGTATGAGCTTGGCTTTGTCAACGGCAAGAGTGACACGCTCTTTGACCCGGAGGGCGGTATGACGGTCGCAGAGGCCATCACGCTCGCTGCCCGTACCAACAACGCCTACGGCACAGCTGACTATGAATTTGTTGTCGCTGACGGCGAAGAATGGTATACGCCTTACGTCAACTACGCGGTGGAAAAGGGTATCATCAAGGCTGACACCTATACCGACTATGATGCCGCTATCACCCGTGGTCAGATGGCGCAGATCTTTGCAGCAACGCTTCCCGCGTCCGAGTATGCTGCCATCAACAGTGTAACCGCTATCCCGGATGTTCCGCAATCCTCGGCTTGCTTTACCGCCGTTTACAAATTGTATAACGCCGGTATCGTCATGGGCGGCGATGCCTACGGTACCTATTCGCCGGACAGCGGTATCGTGAGAAGCGAAGCGGCTGCTATCATTAACCGTGTGGCCAACAAGGACAAGCGTCTCCAGAAGCATCTGCTTTCGAACGGCGATGTGCTTGACAATTCCGTTTTCACTATGTCCAGCGAAGCAAAATATCTCATCGACCGCCGTTCGTTCATGCATAAGCACATCGACAATATCCCCGGCAACTGGGATCTTGTGCAGACCATGAGCGTTCCCTCCAAGACCGGTCGTTCGCCGAAGGTCATTACCGACAGCTCGGAAACAGATGAAGCCTATTTCGTCACCAAGTTCTTTGAAGTGACCGATGGTGTACTCGATTTTGAGCTGGGTGTTCGTATCTATGGTCAGAACGGCGCTTATCTCGCACTGACCGATGCAAACGGCACTTCGGCTGTCAACCTCTTGCTCGACCATGGTAAATACACCGTGCTTGCAGCAGACGGCACCTACACCGACACCGGTGCTGCCTATACCGGCTCGACCGTTTATTTTGACCTGCGCGTCAACCTCGACAACAAGACCTTCGACCTCGGCATCGATGGCGCTTACATCGGCACCTATCCGGTGGTCGGCAATGCGATCTCTCAAGTGCGCATCGGTACTACCAAGGAAGGCTGGATCACCGTCGCTCCCGACTTTGTGACCCTGACACATAACTATCTTGTGTTGGAACGCTTTGTCAATGCCCCGGACAACATTCTTCCGTACAACGTTAACGTGACCGAAGAAAACGCTCACGTGACCAAGACAAACTACTATACAAACAACGCCGAGGGCGGTTCTGTCCTGATGAACGTCAAGGCCGGCGGCAAGGCTGGCATCTCCTCTACCTTTGAAAAGGCAAGCGGAAATGTGGTCTTTGAGGATTATATCCTGCTCCCGAACGATGTCAACGGCGCCGAGGTTGCTTTAACGGCCGGCGATAAGACCGTGTTCAATCTTGTGACCAAGGACGGCAGCTTTATCGCTCCGAATGGCGAAGTTGTCAAGTATGTGACTAAGAACCTCTGGACCATCGTCCGCTTTGAAGCCGACACCGCAACCGGCAAGGCTCTTGTCAAGATCAATGGTAAAGAAGTCGGAACCTACGATTTCGCCGCTGCCAGCGACTACATCGACGGCTACCGCGTTACCTACGCACCTTCCACCGATTCGACCATGTATGTCGATAGCATTTCCGCCTTTATCAAGCTTCCTTACCCGGATGACTATGTGCCCGAACCGCAGATCCCTGAATCCGATTATCTGGTCGGCTTGAACATCTGCTCGCTGTGGCGCGAGGGTATCCACTACGGTTGGGATGAGATCAGCGCATATCCCGAGATCACCCCTGTTTTAGGCTACTACGACGAAGGCTCGCCGGAGGTTGCCGACTGGGAGATCAAGATGATGGCTGAACACGGTATCGACTATGAAATCTTCTGCTGGTATCCGACCGGCAACGAGACGAAGCCGATCTTCCGCACGAACATGAACGAATCCATCATCGATGGCTACTTCAATGCACGCTATAGCGACAAGATGGACTTTGCCATTATGTGGGAAAACTCCTCGGTCGATCATATGAGCTTCGAGGACTTCAAGAACTACACCGTTCCGTACTGGATCGAATACTTCTTCAAGGACGAGCGCTACTTAAAGATCGATAACAAGCCGCTTTTGACCGTTTGGCTGTTAGAAGGCAAATTCGGCGATTGCTCTGTTAAGGAAGCCTTTGACTACCTGCGCGAGGAATGCGTCAAGGCTGGCTTTGACGGCTGCTATATCCTCTTATACAGCACCGACAGCGAAAAATACAATCAGCAGTGGCTCGACAGCAACAGCATGGACGGCCTCATCGGCTACCACTGGGGAACCGCAGGTGCAAATGTTGAAAGCCAGTCGAAGAGCCTGACCGCTTACAGCGCCGTTGACTACACCATCCCCACCATCAGCGTTGGCTTTGACTACGTTGGCTGGGGCAACAGCAAATCCAGAAACGGTTTGCTTGACCCGAAGGATTATCCGAAGCTGACCGATATCGTCAAGAAGGCTCTTGCCGAGCGTAAGACCAGAGGCACCAGCCCGTTTGATAATATGGTCAATATCTCTACCTGGAATGAGTACGGCGAAGGTACCTATGTCATGCCGACCGAACGCTTTGGCTTCGGCTATCTGGATGCCGTTCGCAAGGCCTTCACCAACGAATCCACGGCAAAGCACAATGACTTAACTCCCACCGCAGCCCAGAAACAGCGTATCAACTACCTCTACGACCAGAATAGACAGCTGCTTCGTCCGCAGTTGTTGGAAAAGGTCGAAGCGGAGACAGAGGATCCCTACAAGGATGCCGAGGTCGTTAAGACCATGCTCTTTGGCGAGAAGGATTCCAGCGTTTGGATCGCTTACTCCGGCAATGCGCAGGATGTCGATAAGGAAGGTAATCTTATCGTTGTCCCGACCAACAATGACCCGGCTGTCTTTGCACGCAACAACTTCGCCGGTGTTCCTACAGCCGATACGAACGCAGTTCGCATCCGCGCGAAGGTGACCGGTGATCAGGACGGCAGTATGCAGCTGTTCTTCCGCACAGACGATGGCAAGGACTTCTCGGCTACCAAGTGTGAGAACGCCAAGATCATAAAGAATCAGTGGGCTGACTACTACTTCGATTTCCGCGCCAATAAAGAGTGGAGCGGCAGCATCGTCAACCTGCGTATCGACCCGGCTCCGTATCAGTGTACACTCGCGGAGATCGCCTCCATCGAATTCCTCAAGCTTCCGGAGCTTATCGTCTATGAACCGTTCACAGTCGATATCATCGGCGGTGCCGTTTCCTTTGCAAAAGACCCTGAGCGTACCGAAAACGGTGTCATGGTCACGGTTTACCCCGAAAGCGGCTTCTTCTCCCGTATGATGTGTACCTACACCTGGGATAAGCATACCAAGACCCTCACCATTATGAATAAGAAGCACACCGTAAGCCTTGTTATCGGCACCGATAAGATGACGGTGGACGGCAAGGAACAGACTCTGCCGGCCGCAACGTCCTGGTTTGATGGACTGCCGGTCGTGCCGATCGATAAGCTTGCTACCGCGCTTGGCTACTTCCCAGTCATGCACGAGGATGGCAATGGTCTAAGTATCATGCTTGAAAGTGCTTCGGACTACGATATCATCAAGGATCGTAAGAAGTACCAGTACGAATTCAACCTCGCCGGCGATATTGAGGACTGGACCACCCAGCAGTGCTCCGTCTATGCAGCAAACGGCTCGCTCCACGGCGATTCCAGCGGCGGTGACCCGGCTATCTCCTCGCCTGCCTTCTCCTTGAAGGCTGCGGATTATCCGATCCTGAAGATCCGCATGAAGTGGGATAATCAGAACCCCAAGACAGATAACCTTTCCGTCTACTTCAAGGGCGAACGTACCGGTCTTTCGGAAACCCGTAAGGTTTGGGTAAATCTTCCGAGTGCGTCCAGCAATGGCGAGTATCAGGAATTCACCTTTAATATGAGCGAACATCTCCAGTGGTACGGCAATATTACCGGTATCCGTGTTGACCCGTTCAACGCCCTCGGTTCGTTCGATATCGATTACATCCGCTTCGAGCGCAAGCCCGGTGCAGAGGAAGCCGAAAAGGCTGAGCTTGAGCGCGCTGCAAACTTGGACGATACCATCGCGAACGGCGACGCTTCCCAGGAAATGTGGGTAGCGGCTATCCAGGATTCGGGCAACTCGGTCGTCTCCATCGTTCGTACTCTGTCCGGTGACCCGTGCTACGATCTGAAGGCAGCCGGCGGCAAGGTTTGGACTTACTTCCGTCAGAAGGTCAAGTTCACGCCCGGCGCGACCTATCACATCGAATTCGATGCCCGTATGCAGGGACTCAACACCAGCGCTGTCACCGTAGGAACAACGGC
>CAZAWG010000013.1:0-13766 GCA_964488785.1 uncultured Oscillospiraceae bacterium
ATGCTCACCACCTATACGCCCGACCTTACCGTTGCTCCAACAACGAATCGGTATGGCTATATCTTCAAGGGCTGGGCAACAAGTGCTTCGGCAACGACCGTCTTATCGGAAGGTGCCACCATCACGCTTGCTAATGCGGATATCGATCTGTATGCCGTTTGGGAGCGCGACCCGGATCTTCCGGAGCCGACCGAATACCACTGGAATTTCGAGGATGTTTCCACGAGAGTTTGGCGCGCCAACAATACCGGCTACTCGCTCACCTATAAAAACGGTATGGCCATCGTCAACACCAATGCGGAAACCTACAAGGGAACGCCGTATATTTCGCACCCGGGTGTTTCGCTTGACACCAAAGCACACCGCTATCTTGTGTTCAATGCAAGAAGCAAGGACTCCGTTTCCTCGATCAAATTTTATTTTACCACCTCTACGCACACACAGGCTTCGGAAGCGCAGACCATGACGGTCAAGCTTGATACACACGCTTCCACCTTTAAAGAATATGTGATCGATATGAGTAAGAACGAAAACTGGACGGGTAACTACAAGAGCTGTATGCTCCAGTTCACCAGCGGCTCCGGTATCGTTGAAATAGAGGACATCTATTTTACCACATTGTATGAGACAAGTGAAGAGGAAACCGCCAAGGAATACCATTATCCCATGAGCGCTATCAGTGCCTGGGGACATACCTCAAAAACCGATAACGAGGATGGAACCATTACCCTTGTGCGCGATGCCAATAAAGGAAACCAGGGCGCTATCTATGTTGCAAAGCCGGAGCAGACACTCGATGCTTCGGAGTACTCGAAGTTAGTCATCAAGGCTAAGGATGATTCCGGTATCAGTGGCTTTGGGATCTATTATTGTACCAGCGGACGTGGGATCACGGAAGAGTTTTCGCAGACGATGTGTATGAACACCACGCTTTCCACTGCTACAAGTGGCGATTATCGCTATTACGTCTTAGACCTTGCCGGGGCGAACGGCTGGGCAGGCAATATCCTGCGCTTTATGATCTCGCCTTTGAGAGCCGGCTCGATCACCGTGGGAGATGTATATTTGACCAATACCTTAGACAATCTGACGGCGGAATATCACTATCCCATGAGTGCTGTTTCCGGCTGGGGACACACCTCCATAACGGATAACGAGGATGGAACCGTTACCCTTGTACGCGATGCCAATAAAGGAAACGAGGGTGCCGCCGATCTGGCAAAGCCGGATAAGACACTTAGTGCTTCCATGTACACAAAGCTTGTCATTAAGACAAAGGATGCAGCCGGTATCAGTGGCTTCTCCGTGTATTATTCTACCAGCGAACGCGGCATTACGGCGGAGTTTTCTTCGACAATGTGCATAAACGCCAAGCTTTCTCCGATAACAAGCGGCGATTATCGCTATTACACCGTAGACCTTGCCGGGGCGAACGGCTGGAAGGGCAATATCCTGCGCTTTATGATCGCGCCTGCCGGAGCCGGTTCGATCACCATTTCGGACATTTTTCTGACAAACAACCTTGATGCTTTGTCTGAAGCCGAAGATACCTCCACTGTTGTCGAAAAGCTTGCATTCTATTCGGATGCCAATACCATCACAGAGGATCATGGCACCATCACGCTTGCACCGTATATTCGTTACACCGATGGCCACGAAGAAAGTGATTTTTCGAGTGTTCAGTACATCACCGACTCTGTATGCGCACAGGTCAAGAAAAATGCCGATGGTTCGGCTACCGTGACCGCACAGAAGAACGGTACAGTCAACATCACCATTATTTTACCGGATGGTATTACCATGCTTTCGAAATCCATCACAATTACCAATCAGGCAGAAAGAATTGCGGCCAATTCCTTTAAGGTCCTTATGTTCGGTAACTCCATCCGTGGACATAGCTATGCCGAATCCATCGGTTGGTACGGAAACGGCTATGGTATGGCGGCTTCGAGCGAGGACAAGGACTATGCGCACCGGTTCATCTACTACATGAACAAGAAGTACGGCGACGGTGTTGCTTCCCTGACACCGCACGGAACGCCGGCCGGCTTTGAGGCTGCTGCCGCTGCGGCTAAGACCTATAACGCGGATGACTTCAAAACCTATGTGGATGGCTTCCTTTCCTTTGTGAAAAAATATAGCCCGGACATCATTACCATTCAGCTCGGTGAAAATGGCGGTGAAGCACAGTCTTCAACTGTCTACGCAAGCGTAATGGCGCAGGTCATCAAGGCTATGCAGGCAGAAGCTCCCGATGCCGTCATCGTGATCAGTACACCTTTCTGGAGCTCGAAAGATTCCAACAAGGTCGTTGGTACCTATGCCGCCGCCAAGGAATGCGGTATTCGTGTCGCACCGGTCAACACACTTGGTAACACCGCATGGTCGGCCGCTAACAAGAATATGGCGTTCGACGCTCCTTGGATAACAGATGCTACATCAAACGGTGTTAAGGCTCACCCCGGTGATGTTGGTATGGACAACATCGCTAAGATGTTCTTTGAACAGGTCAACATTACTCTTTCCGCAAACGAAAAAACAGAGTATACGACCGTTCCGCAGTCGGTAAATATCACATCTGCTTCCGGAGAAGCAAAGATCACCGAAGCCTATGGAACGCTTCAGCTCACCTCGGCAATTACCCCGTCCGATGCCGCACAGGGCGTGAAATGGAGCGTCAGCAACAAGGACATTGCATCTGTTGATGCAAACGGACTTGTTAGCGCACTCAATAACGGTACTGTAAAAGTCCGTGCAACCTCGAAGTATATAAATACCGTTTACGGCGAGATCGAGATCGAGGTATCGGGTCAGACCACACCTTATACCGTGACCTACGACAAGAACACGACCGATGAAGTGACCGGAATGCCTGCTCCGAATAGCCTTGCTAAGAAGAACTTTGTATTTGATGCGGTCTATCCCGTAAGAAAGACCTACCGCTTCCTTGGCTGGTCGTTGAAAGCGGACGGTACGGAAGCTGATGTCATTACGGGTGCGGATATCGAAAAGGATACAACGGTTTACGCTATTTGGGAAAAGGCGTACAGATGGACCTTTGACCGAGACGGCTTCAAGGAAGAGTTTACTGTTGAAAATGGCTTTAACGAATATGTCATCAACGGCTACTTTACGACCATTGCCACCGGTACCGATAAAGATGCAGGTGTTATACTCAAGATCAAGTCGCCGGAGATCGATATCAATCCGTCCGATTATCATGCTCTTACGCTTCGCATGAAGAGCTCGGAAGCTGTTTCGACTTCAACCGTTGAAATGACCATCAAGACAACAAACGGCAACAAGGTATTTACCAAGACGATTCCGAATAACGAATATTACACCTATGAGTTTATCCTCTCCGAATTGACCGGAAAGATCACCGGCTTTGAGTTTAAGCCTACCGATGTAGATACGACCATTTACATCGACAATATCTCGTTTGAAACGACTCCGATTCTGCGATACGATGAAAACGCGGGCAGCGACACCGTTACAGGTATCCCGTCCAGCATATATGACCTTGCGGACGATAAGGTTGCCCTTTCCACCGACATCCCGAAAAGAACAGGATATACCTTCCTTGGATGGGCGCGCAGAGCGGATTCCAAGCTCCTTATCGATGAGGAAACCGTTTCCGTCAAAAAAGGCGATGTTTTCTATGCCGTCTGGGATAAGAACGACCACTGGGAATTTGACAACGACTCCGAAAACTCTGTTAGCAACGTGGATGCAACCAAGACGACCTATACGGACGGCGTTCTCCATTACGAAACGTCCTCTTCCACGGACCCGATCGTTGGAAACAAGAAAGCCTTAGGCTATACCACCACCTCGACTTCCGATGTGATCGAAGTCAAAATGAAGTGGACTGCAAATGTAAATATGACGACACAGATCTTCTATCAGACATCGGATGGACCGGAGCTGAGTGAAGGGCATTCTGCAAGAACCAACCTCAATTCCTACGGTATGACAGTCACCGATTGGCAAAAGGTGCGCGTCAACTTCGCCGGTGCATCCGGCTGGTCCGGCAAGCTCAACTCGCTTCGCTTTGATTTGACGAGCAATTTGGGCACAGTCGATGTCGATTACATCCGCTTCACCAACTCGGAAGCCAACATCGTGACAAATAGCGACGAGACACGCAAGGTTACGGATGACTGGGGAACCTACATCGTCCGCAAGGGCGGTACGCTTGCTCCGCAGGGTGTGACCGAATTAAAGAATCTCTACCTTACCGGCGATATCGATATGACGGCCGGTGTGATCAAGGTCACCGATACCGTCGAGATCGCCGAGGACGCTCCGTATGCCGTCTTTACGTTCGATATGACAACTGCAGGCGTTACCGGTGCCGATTATATGTACCTTGCCGGCTACGAAAAGCCGCTTGCTCCGGCAAACGGAAAGTACGTTGTGAAGCTGGATAACGGCGTAGGCTTTGTCAACATCGGAAGTGTATCCGATGTGACAAAGAGAGTGCTATACAAGGTCACAAAGACCGGCGCGACCAAGCTCGATGAAAGCTTTGCTGCCATAGACAGTGCAGTGTCGATCCGTACCTCGGCTCCGGCCGGTGCGCGCTTCCGCGCGATGGCTTCGCTCTCGCTGCTCAACGCAAGCGTTGAAACCGACGGCTTTGCTGTCAAGGAATATGGCTTCCTTGTATCGACCGAAATGAAGCTTGACAATATTAGCAAGCTGACGCTTGATGCCGTGGAATCTGGTAAGGCAGTCAAGGGCGTTGCGCACGACGAAACAACGCATATCATATACGATATGACTGATGAACAGCTCATTTACACAGCTGTACTCGTCGGACTTCCGGCAACCGCTACGGCTTACCAGACAAAGCTGTATGTCCGTCCGTACACCATTCTATCGAATGGTACGGTCATTTACGGCAATCCGCTTTCCGAATCCATGTACGATATAGCTTTGCGTATATGCGATGCATCGACCGGTAACGAAGAATATTTCGATTATGTTTCCGGGATCGTGGATCTTGTAGAAAGTAAATAATGCGAAGAGCAGCTGGCACTGTGTGTCAGCTGCTCTTTTTGCCGGATTTACGGAAGATTGTGGATAGAGATATTCTGCGCTAATGCGATCATATCCTTTTGAGAGGAAATATGACGTGCCATGTCGAGTATCTCTCTCTTATCTTCACACGGCAGGTTAGCAAAGGCGGTCATGGCTGCCGCATTCTGACAGAAAGCGCGTGCCAGCCCCTGCGGAATGTCCCAAGAGGAAATTCCACTGTCGATTCCACACGAATCGTTTTGTGCGTAGTGGCGAGAATGGCTCTTGTACTCCGGCTTGTTTGTGTTGTTCATAAAAAATCACCGTCCGTTTTAGTATGATGGGATGAACCCTTCATAGTTTTAGCGGACGGTGTAGATTTATACATGGGTCTATGTCTGTAAATGGTGGCGAAGCAGTGTGGCATCGGGAACAAGATCATCATAGTCTGCCTGAATGCTTAGCAGTGTACGCACAAGTGTGGAGCTGACCTCTGAAACGTCGGATGAAGCCGGAAGAAATAGTGTTTCAAGAGTAATACCATATTTTCGTAGCGAAAGCGCACGGTTATAGGACGCCATTTCGCGCTCATATTCGAAATCCTTTTCGTTTCGCACACCCTTGACTAACACCGGAAATCCATGCGTAGCAGCATAATCAACGAGATAGCCATCAAAAAGCTCTGCCTTTGCGTGGGGGATATCTGCTATCGCAGCTTTTACTAATGTGAGCCTTGCTTCCTCCGAAAGCAGGTATTTTTTCGCGGCATTTTGGGCGACAAGCACCGTGACCGAATCAAATAGTGAGGCGGCACGTCGTATCACGTCCATGTGGCCAACCGTGATTGGGTCAAAGCTGCCCGGCAACAGCGCGGCACTCATGCTTCGTCCTCGACAGCTTCTTCTTCCGAAGCCTCATCCGGCATTTCCAACATGGTGATGTACACGCGCCCATAGCGGTATTTTCTCCGGAAATTCAGACCGTATACCGGTTCATCCTCGACAAAGCGGTCTACATCGGATTCGCATACCACGATCGCGCCGGGCGACAAAATACCGGCACGGCTGACCTTTTTGAGTACCTCGTCCTTCACGTCCTTTGCGTAGGGAGGGTCGAGAAAAACAAGGTCGAATTTCTCACCCTTGGTAGCAGCGGATTTCAGGTATTCGCTGTAATCCATGCGCGAAATGCGGCACTGCTTCATAAGCCCGGTCGATTTGGCATTGCTTTTGATGATCTCAACGGCGGCAGTGTTATCGTCGATCATGACGGCCTCGGCGGCTCCTCGGCTGAGTGCTTCCAAGGCAAGCTGACCGGAACCGCAGAACAGATCGAGTACGCGCCGTCCCTCAAGCTCAAACTGAATGGCGCTGAACAAGCCTTCCTTCACGCGCTCACCGGTCGGACGTGTGATATCATCGCCGCTTAACGTCTCTAAAGGACGTCTGCGCGCTGTTCCTGCAATAATTCTCATAGTTTTATCCTTTCGTTTTATGGGTATCGGACGATTCTGTTTCTTCTGTGTGCAAATAGAGGTAGATGCTTTCCGCAAGGGTCGGTGGAATGCCCTTAACTGCCTGCAATTCTTCGATCGAGGCGTTTTTCAAGGCTTCGATGCTGGCAAAGGAATCGTAGAGCAGCTTCGCCTTGGCTTCACCGACGCCCTTGATGTTGGTAAGCTCGGTTTTCTTCATGCGCTTGCGGCGGGAAGCATCCATTTTGGAAAAGGTATAGCGGTGGACTTCTTCCTGTATCTTGTAAATGAAGTGAAATAGGAGCGTATCCTTGGCAATGCTGATCTCATGTGTTCCATCCGTGATGGTGCGCGTTTTATGGTAGTCGTCCTTGACCATACCAAAGATGGGGATGGAAACACCGCATTCTTTGGCTACCTCCTTGACCACCGAAACCTGTCCCACGCCGCCGTCAAGCAAAATAAGGTCGGGTGGTATGGAAAGAGACGAGGTGTCCTGTGGGTCGTTCAAATGAGCAAAGCGGCGTGAAAGGGCTTCGCGCATGGATGCATAATCGTCAGCCCCCTCGGTTGTGCGGATGGAAAACGCGCGGTAATCGCTTTTTTTGAAGCGTGTGTTCTCCACCACGATCATGCCGCAGTAGATATCGGTATTGCCACTGTTGGAGATATCGTAGCTTTCGATCCGTTCGGGCACGACCTCCAATTCAAGTGTTTGTGCAAGGCGAATGAGCAGCGAGGTATCGTTTTCTTCCTGCTTTTCGCGCGTGCGGATGGCTTCCTCCGCGTTGCGCACCGCCATAAGGCAAAGCTCGCGGTTTTTGCCGCGCTGGGGCGTGTAGATTTTGACCGGATGGCGTGCATTGATGGCAAGCACTGCCGCTGCTGCTTCATACATATCCGGTACTAATTCGAAGGAAAGAGATATTTCGCGCGGAACGAGAGCCGGATCGTGGTAATAGCGCAGAATGAGATCGACCAATGCTTCGCCGTCTGCAATTTCATCCGCGCCCATCATCACCACATTTTTATCGATGACAACGCCATCCCGGATCATGAGTATTGCAAGGGCACTGTGAGTATCCGTCTCGAAAAAGCCGAATACGTCTTTTTCGGTGCCGGGTGTGGATTTGATCTTCTGATGAACCGAAAGACGGTCTAAATTCTGCAGATTATCGCGATATTTGGCGGCCGCTTCAAAGTTTAAGGCTTCCGAGGCGGCGTACATCTTCTGCTCCAACGATTTTTTGACTGCGGCAATATCGCCTTTTAGAAGCATCTCCACATCCTCTAAAACGCCGGCATATTCCTCTTCGGATATGCGTCCGGTGCAGGGAGCCATACAGCGGTCGATGTGGTGGTTTAGGCATGGTCTGCCGACCGGCTTGCCATAGCAGAGCTTTCGGTCGCAGTTTGGAAGGCGGAAGAGCTTTTGGACGGTTTGAATGATGTCTCTTGCACTGGCGGCCGAGGTGTAGGGGCCGAAATACCGGGCATGGGCATCCTTTCGCTCATACTCGGTGACCAGATGGGGATATCGTTCGGCGGTCAGCTTGATATAAGGGTAGGATTTGCTGTCCTTGAGCTTGATATTATATTTCGGCATATGCCGCTTGATCAGCTCGTTTTCGAGTAGCAGTGCTTCGGCCTCAGAGCCGGTGACGATAGTCTCGAAATCCACTATATTGGAAACGAGCTTACGTGTTTTTACGTTCAAATGCTCCGGCGCCTGGAAATAGCTGGACACGCGGTTTTTTAAGCATTTGGATTTTCCCACATATATTATGCTTCCGGCAGCGTTTTTCATTAGATATACGCCGGGGGAATAGGGCAGGACGGAGAGCTTTTCGGCAATATTTTGGTTTTTTGGCATAAGACCTCTAAAAACGACAAAAAGGAGTATGTGAACGATACTCCTTTGCCGAATGTAAAAATGTGTATACGAAGAATTACTTGGACAGCCCGGTCGCGATCAGGGCAGCAAGCTCATTTACGGCGGCTTCTTCATCGGTACCGTCAGCGGAGATAATGATCTTCATGTCCATAGAAATGCCGAGCGATAAAACGCCGAGCAAGCTCTTGGCGTTAGCGCGTCTATCGCCATTTTCAATCCAGACAGAGCTTTTGAAGGTATTTGCCTTCTGAATGAAGAGGGTGGCGGGTCTTGCATGAAGACCTTCCATATTCTTTACAACTACTTCCTTGGATATCATACAATCTTCCCTTTCAAAATATGGATATCTGATTACAAATATCATTATATCAAATTTAAACACGAAAATCAACAACAAACTATGAATTTTATCCGTGAAAACAAAAACCATGTTTTACACAAGGAACCCGAAATGTGTCGGAATAAATACAGCAAATTGCCTAAAACAAGCTATGTATCCTTACGTTCTATGGCGGTGAGCAGACCTCGAAAGGCAAGCTTCTCCGTATACAGATCAAAGCCTTTTCCGAGATTCAAGTAGGTATTTTCGCCTACATAAAAGCCATGCTCGGATATATCTGCCGACAGACGGACCTTTAGTGTAAGCTTGCAGGCTGCCGGGTAGACGTGTGAGCGGATCTGTGAGCCGGTCGTCACATCGCGGTGCGCAAAGCTTTTCTGAACGGCAACGACCTCTCCACAGTATATGCCCTTATCGGTTAAATACAGCTTATCGCCTATTTCGATCAGGTCTCCGTAGACGGTATCCATTTCTTCTAAAGCAAGGGTATATTCGATTTTCTGATCTTTCACAGTGTCCGGCAGCTGCTTGATGCTGAGCGCCCGGTATATTGCCGCCGCAAGCACAAGAAGCAGGACAAAGACAAGGATCACATCAATAAGATGAAAGGTTTTCTTTTTCATTGGCTACCTCCCTGCTTAAACGCCTGTTGCGGTAGGTGTTGTGGATGCTTGTGTGTCTGTATAGGGATGTATATCGATGATCTCTGCTTTTCCATAGGCAAAGGGAAGCAAGAGCTCAAGGTCTGTGTGTCCACATAACAGTATGTCATCAAAGTAATATCGATGATCCTTTGTGGTTCCATACAACCGAACGGTCACATACACCGTGCTTTTATCCGGGACGGCGGTATACATAAAACGCGCTGACTGTTCATCGAATACGACATTTTTCTGCGCGATACTTTCCTTTGCATGGATCTTACCAAGCGCGGCGGCTGTATCGCCCATATACAGCACCGTGCCGCTTTTCAGCTTTTCGACATCGGTATCGGCTACATCGCGGATGCGAAGGGTACATTCCAAAGCCACCGGCGTTTTGGTAAGCACGGTGTTGATGGCGTAGTTTACGGCAAACAGCACAGCCGCAAGACAGACGATTAAGATCAAAACGTCGATCAGGTTAAAATGCTTCTTTTTGGAGCCAAGCGAGCGATTCATATGATCATCCTTTCATCGGGGAGTGATTTCGTTGTATTCACGTTCAATGTAGTCCGGAATATAATCATTGTCAGCGCTGTCCGTCACGGCGCTTCCGAGTGACAAAAGCAAGAACAGCGTAAGACACAGACGAAGGTCGGCAGTAACATCGACAAAGAAGGCATAGATAAGGAATGAGGTCAAGCTGCATAGCAGGCAGGAACACTTGTGTTTTGCTTCTGCTGAACGATTGGGGGTATGGATATAGGACAGAAGGCGTGAGAAAAACACGAGCCCGCATAAAACACATACGATGACTAACGGTACACCGAGACACATCGTGAGTGCCGTATACGAAGCACCTGCCTGTGTGGTGGTCTGACGAAAACCGGTCAACGAAGAAGCGTTTGTCACGGCGTCGGTGCCAAAGCCGGTGCCGCAGAACCACAGCTTTCGGAAGAAGGTCTGAAGTCCTGTGCGATAGGAAGCGGTCATGGTTACCCATTCATTGGGAATGGAGACGAAACGATGGATATCAAAGCGCAGAATAGCCTTGATCGGAATGAAGCAATTGATGCCATACAGTGCAAGCACGGCAAGAAAAGCGGTAAACAGTCCCTGGCGGTGAAACAGTAGCATCATAATGATGAGTGCGATAGCAAAGGAAAGAACTGCATAATAGGAATTGGTGAAGAATAAGCACAGAATGACCGAGAAGAATGCAAAAAGGGAAAACAGCTTTCCGTCTTTGCGACTTCCGGCTAAAAGAATCGGAAGCATACAGATAAGGAAGCAGGCAAAGGAGGACACGGAAAAGGCTGTGTGTAGCGTGGTAGAGCCGGCAAGTGTTGTGAGCCACGAGGAGCCTCTGACACCGGATAGAAGCACCGTGACATAGCCGTACAGGCTATACACAGCGGCGGCAAGGGTAGAAAGGGAAAGCGTACGAAAGCACTTGTCTGCAAGAAGGGAGGAGTGGATCAGAGTAATGACCAAAACAGCAAGTAACAGTATGCAGAGCGTCCCCCAAAAGCCGGCAGCGGCTCCAAAGGGATCAAACGACACAATAAAGGCAGAAAGAGCGACCACGCCAAACAAAACGCAGACACCAGAGCAGAGGTTAAAATGGAAAGCCCTTTTGCCACGCAGTGTTTTAAAGACATTGGAAATAAGGGTCAGCAGAATGAGGAAAACCAATATTTTTATGTCGGCAAAGGGGAGAAGCAGGCATATCATAAGAATGCCGTTTTCCGGGCGTGTCAGAACCATGTATAACAAAACCGCCATAAAGAGTAAAAATGCCGTAAGCTTGGGTGTAGTGAGATAGGAAACGACACCGCAGACCACACCAAGAAACAGAAATTCTCCGGAATAAGGGTGGGGGCGCTCGTTTTCTGCTTCCGTAATATGCTTCAGTGTGAACACATCTAACAGAAAATAGGAGATCAGGCGACTGTCACGAAGGCAGGCTGCAATGCTTTTATTCTTGACCGGCAGCATAAATAAAGAAGAAAGCATGAGGATACAACCGAACAAAAAGGTATCGGAAAAATCCAAATGAAGTAAGCGCGGCATATTGTTTGCAAGGTTCAGCGAGACTAAAAAGCCGCCGAACGAAAGACAATATATCCCCATTGAACGCAAACTGGAGCGGAAAAAGCGAGTTGCAGCATGTTCGAATGCCTGTAGAAGCAGGCTCTGCTCGCTTTTGGCGGCAAAACGCAGCTTGAAAAAAAGGAGACGGCTTTTTGTTTTTGCCGAAAGCCTGAAAAAGCGGCATATGCGGCTGTTATCGGTATGCGCAGACAGGGAATCATAGGCAAGCAGCCATCCCAAAAGAACGCTTTGTGCGGCAAGTGTGTGCATATAAGCTGATAAACGTGCAAACAGACCGCCAAGAACACTTCCGGCGTGTTTTCCTTTTGGTGTTTTTCGAGGCAAGCTATGACCTCCTTTCTATAAACTGGCAACTATGGCTTTGCTTCTTTTTGCAGACGCAGCTTCTCAAGATGGATCAGATCCTCGCGGCTAAGCACGGCACTGTCCAACAGGTCGGGACGACGTTCGAGTGTTGCTTCCAACGCCTTTTCGCGTCGCCAGCGCACGATGTCTGCATGATTTCCACCGCGAAGCACCTCAGGCACGCCCTTGCCGCGAAATTCGGCGGGCTTTGTATATTGTGGGTATTCAAGAAGCCCTGAAGCAATGCTCTCCTCGGTGTAGCAGGAACTGTCCGGCAATACGCCCTCGATCAGGCGCGAAACCGCATCGATCAGAATGGCACACGGCAATTCTCCACCCGTCAAAACGTAGTCACCGACCGAGATCTCCTCGTCCACAAGGGAATCGATGACGCGCTGGTCAACGCCCTCATAATGACCGCAAAGCAAGATCAGATGGTCGTATTGTGTAAGCGCCATGGCTTTTTGGTGATCCAGCTTTTGTCCGGCCGGAGAAAAATAGATCGTGCGTGTTTTGCCGACAAGTCCCTCGGTAGCCGCCGCATGGCAATCGAAAATAGGCTGCGGTGCCATGAGCATACCATAGCCGCCGCCAAAGGGCGTATCGTCCACCCGACGATGCTTATCGAGCGAATAATCGCGAATGTTGTAATAATCAATGGAGATCAGCCCGGCAGAAGATGCTCTTCCCAAGATACTGCTGCTCAAATAGGGCTGTATGGCTTCCGGAAAGAGCGATAAAACGGAAAAATGCATCATCGGATCTCCTCGGCAGCATCGATAAGTCCCGGAATGGGACGAATGAAGATGGCGTTCTCCGGCTCAATGCGGACAACGATCTCGGCGACCGCCGGGATCAGATACTCATTCTTACCGTTACATACGCGGTAAATGTCCGAAGCCCCGCGGTTGAACACTTCCTTTAGAACGCCGTACTTGACACCGGTATCGACATCCAACACCGGTAATTCCAGAATATCGTCAATGAATACGCTGTCTGCATCCAATTCGAGTGCATCCCGGTGGACATAGACAAGCCTTCCGCGAAGCATATCCGCTTTTTCAACGCTGTCTACACCCTCTAAGCGGATATAGGCATAGCCATTGTATAGCTTGGCGGAGAGCAGCTTTCGCGGCTGTGTTCCGTCCGGGGAAAGACAGAGCGTTTTAAAGGAGCAGAACGCCTGAGGAGAATCGCAGTAGCTCTCGACCTTTAGCTCGCCGTTGAGTCCTCGTTTATTGATGATCTTACCGGCTTCCAGGTATTCTTTTAACATAGGGAAGTCCTTTCTGTAAAGCATTATGCCTTTGTGATATAAATATTGGTATCCCATGCCGGGATATAGGGAAAATGTCGTAAATACATTCGGAAAGAGCCGTAACGCTCTGCAAGAAACAAGGGAATAGCAAACATATCCTCGTTCCGGTGATAGACAGCACAGGATATGGCAGGCTTATACCGAGCGATCGTCTCCGTTAATCCTTCTAAAACACACATATCCGCGCCTTCGGCATCGATGTTGATGACATCCGCCCCTTGTGGCAAATAGGCATCAACACGGTCTGCCGCAACGGTGGTGGATTTTGCACCGGCGTGGGAGGTGGTGCTTGCACTGTTGCGCCCGGAACGGGCATAAAACGTAAGCGCGGTCTTTTGGCTCCAGGCCGCTAAATGATACAGGTGCGTCTTAGTGACCGGCAGCTCTTTGAGATTTTCACAGAGCTTTCTGTAGTTGCGTGAATCCGGCTCAAAAGCATAGATCGTTGTGTCGTTTCCGGCATACGAAAGGTATTCGCGCACGGTATCGCCGTTATAGGCACCGATATCCGCAAAAACGCTGTGATCGCCCGGACGCAGAATGGTTTCATAGGCCTCTGAGACCGGCGTTTCGCAAGCACGCAAATAAGAAAGGCGACCGGTGAGCTTGTACGC
>CAZAWG010000014.1:0-13705 GCA_964488785.1 uncultured Oscillospiraceae bacterium
CTTTATGGCTTATTACGTTCCGTCATAAAATGCACCGTCTGCCAAAACGCAAAGGCAAAAACACGAAAGGGACTGTCATCCGACAGTCCCTTTCCTATTCCTACACCTTTAAGCTGACCTCTCCGGCCACTAATTTTTCGGTAATGCCATCCGGATAGCGCACCACTAAGCCCCCATCCGGGGCAATGGCAAGTGCTGCGGCGCGTTTTTCTTCGTTGTTTTTCAAAACCAGTATTTCTTTGCCCAAGACCGCTGAACGGCGGCGGTATGCCTCCAAAAACGCTTCATTGTCTAAGGGGGAAGCATACATTTCTTCCAATTCGTTCAAGATACCGGCACACAGGCGCTCCTTCGACAAAACGCCGGACACAAGGTCATGCAAGCTTCCAATGCTGTAGCGTAATGTATGCGGCACGACCGCTTTATCCACCGTGAAATTCACGCCAATACCGACTATATAGGCTTTCTGCCCTGCCGGTGCCTCACAAAGGATACCGGCGATCTTTTTGGTATCACAATAAATATCGTTGACCCACTTGATGGAGGCACCCATAGTATCGGTCAGACGGTCGATGGCCAGACAGACCGCATAGCTGATACGAATGGTGAAAAGCGGATCGTTTAAATAGCACGCTTCCTTTATTATAAAGCTGAAATACAAGCCGTCGTTTTTAGGCGAATAAAAGCTTTTTCCCGAACGACCGCGACCACTTAGCTGTTCATCCGCCAAAACCGTAAAGCCATGCCCCATAAAGGGCACAAGAGAGCGTATGTAGGTGCTGGTGGAATCGAGCGAATCGAAATGCGCAAAGGTTCGCCCCAGTGCATGGGTTTGAAGCGATTCCTGAAACAGTGTGGTATCCATCGGTCATTCACCTTCTTTGACGGTCATTAGGCATGAATAAAAATTATAACACAATAATGATACTACCAAATGCTGAATTTGTCAAGGAGAATTTGAAATTTAATAAATATAGGGTTTGTCGAAAATTTTAAGAGAAAGATTTTATGCCTTTTCTGAAAAAAGGGTTGATTTTTTGTAGAGGATGTGGTATACTACTTTTGTTAAAGCATACAATTGAACAAAAAGCTTCAACGGACGACTAAGCGACGTGCGGTATGAAGCAAGGTCACACCAGTCGGGACAGTAGCGGTGTCTTGTACCTGAAATCCGCTATAGCAGGGATGGAATCCGGATTTGAGGGTTACGTTCGTGCGGCTGTCACGCCGGTTTATGTGTTGAGGCTTGGGCCTTACGCAATTGTCCCTCATGAACCATGTCAGGCGGGGAACCGAGCAGCATTAAGTGATACGGATAATGTGCCGTAAGCACACCTGGGCTGAGCATAGCCGATGAAGGACGCGCAGGAGGGTATATTCGATTTTCCGGTGTGTGATCTTGCTTTGTGTCGCAGGTCGCTTTTTATGTAAACGATCACCCGTAAAGTGATCATTTTATAGGCAATGTCCCTTTAGTCCCCCACCGGAGCGCCGACCGGAGTGTCAGACTGTGTATCCGCAAGATAAGCGGCAATGAGCGTACTTTCTAACGTCCGGCGAAAAGCGGCATTTATGGGATGAACGATATCGCGGTAGTCACCGGAGGTTGTCTTTTTACTGGGCATGACGACAAAATACCGATCGCGGGCATAGACCAATTTGACATCATGAATGGCAAAGCAGTTGTCTAACGTGACGGAAAGCACCGCCTTTAACGGCTGATCTTCAAAGGTTTTTCGTATTTTTACATCTGTGATCTGCATTTCTGTACAGTCCTTTCATGGATAACGGTGGTACGGATAGTGTTTACATTTTTATTTGGTTTATACCGGTTCCCACAGAACCGTTTCAGAAAGGTTGTATTTTTATGACTTCCGATACAGTTTCTTCGTTTCCGCAAGACAGTGGCGTTTATTTTATCGGCATAGGCGGCATCAGTATGTCGTCGTTGGCACGCATCCTGCATGGGCGCGGCGTAAGAGTCGCCGGGTATGATCTCAAAAAAAGCGAACAGACCGAATCTCTCATCCAAGAGGGAATCCCGGTCTATTATGAAAGCGCACCGGCGCACCAGGAGGGCTATGCGACGGTCGTATACACGGCGGCGATATCCGAAAATGACCCGGAAATGGTATGCGCCAGAGAGCGCGGTGCGACCCTTCTCTCCCGTGCGGAGCTGTTAGGAGCGCTGGTTTCGGTCTATCCACATTCGGTCGGTGTGGCCGGTACACACGGAAAATCCACCACGACCGCGATGCTTTCGGAAATATTTGAAGCAGCAAAGGCGGATGCTACCGTGCTTGCCGGAGCGGTCATTCCCTCTCTCGGCTCGACCTATCATGCCGGAAAGGGATATTTATGCGTATTTGAGGCGTGCGAATACAAGAATTCCTACCATGCCATGCACCCGACTGTACGTGTGGTGCTGAACTGTGAGCTTGACCATGTGGATTTCTTCGGTTCGCTGGACAATGTGATCGATTCCTTCCATACCTATTTGAATGCCGACAGCGGCAAGGGCGAGAACATCGCGCTCATCAATGCCGATTGTTCCGGCTCGGTCAAAGCGGCAGAAGGACTGTCCGCCGCTGTACATACCTTTTCGGTGACCGACAGAAATGCCGATTTTTATGCCGATGCCCTCTCCTTTGTCGGTGGGTATCCGGTCTTTGATATCTATGCCTTTGGAAAGAAATACTGCCATGCAGAGCCGGGCGTTCCGGGACAGCACAACGTTTCCAATGCCCTTGCTGCCGCAGGTGCAGCATATTTGTGTGGTATAGAGGGAGAAGCAGTTAGTGCCGGACTTTCTGCCTTTTGCGGTGTCAAGCGACGCTTTGAAAAGCGCGGCATGACCAAAAAGGGCGCAGTCGTAGTGGATGATTATGCCCATCATCCCGATGAGGTGCGCGCGACGCTTGGGGCAGCCAAAGCCGTCTGTGCCGGGCGTGTATACTGTATTTTCCAGCCACACACCTATTCACGCTTTACAGCGTTGATGGAGGCATTTGCGCAGTCGTTATCCCTTGCTGATGAAGTAATCATGGCAGAGATCTATGCGGCACGCGAGGTCAACACCACCGGCGTTTCGTCCAAGGACATATGCGCATTCCTGCCGGAAGCGGCGTATTTTGAGAGCTTTTCGGATATCGCGGCGTATGTGTCGGACAGAGCCGAAGCAGGTGACATGATCTTGACCATGGGTGCCGGCGACATCGACAGGGTCGTGCCGCTGTTAGTTGAATAAAAAGGAGCTTTCCACGGGCGCACCGCTAAATACATAGCGGTGCGCCCGTTTCTTGCCAAAAGAAAATGCAAAAAAACGTTGCATTTATCCCGAAACTGTGCTATACTGTAAACAGAGCATGGGGGCGTGTCCCTGTGTACAGAATTCATGCAAATAAGACAGATAAAGGAGAAGCATTATGCCGATTTTTGAACCTTACTACAAAGACCCGGCGATCACGGCGGTAAACGAATGCGAACCGCGCGCCTATTTTATTCCGTATGCCGATGCCGAAGGCGCCCATTCCCTTGACCGCACCAAAAGCCCCTATTTCAAGACCCTCTGCGGCGAATGGAATTTCCGCTACTATGAAAGTGTTTCGGATGTGACGGACGATTTTACAAGCGATGAGTATTTCACCGATGAATTTGAGCTCACCGATACCATCACCGTGCCACGCTCCTGGCAGACCGTACTGGGTCGCGGCTATGATGTTCCCAACTACACCAATGTCAACTATCCCTTCCCGGCCGATCCGCCGCATATTCCCGACCGCAATCCCTGCGGCGTATATACGCGCGATTTCTATCTGACCGAGGACTTTGCCGCCAACAACCTTTTCTTGAATTTTGAAGGCGTGGATTCCTGCTACTATGTCTGGGTCAACGGCACGTTTGTCGGCTATTCGACCGTCAGCCATTCGACCACCGAATTCGATCTTTCGAGTGTGGCACATGCCGGCCGCAACACCATTGCCGTGCTGGTGCTCAAATGGTGCGCCGCCAGCTATATAGAGGATCAGGACAAGTTCCGCTTTTCGGGCATATTCCGCGAGGTCTATCTGTTAGCGCGTCCGAAGGACTATATCCGCGACCTGTATATCCGTCAGAACGTGTCGGAGGACTTGAAAAAGGCAGTCTTAACGCTTGACCTTTCGCTTGTCGGCACACCTTCGGTCGAATATACACTCTTTGACCCGAACGGAAACGAAGTGACCTCCGGCACCTATGTGCAAGGCTCGACCATCACGCTGGATGCGCCGGTCCTCTGGAACGATGAAAAGCCGCTTCTGTACAGCCTGTATCTCACCAGCGGAAGCGAGGTCATCTTCCAGTATATCGCCATCAAGAAGATCCATATCGAGGGAAAAATATTCTATCTCAACGGCAAAAAGATCAAGATTCGCGGTGTCAACCGTCACGATTCTCATCCGGAGCTTGGTCAGACCGCGCCGTTCGATCATATCCTTCGCGACCTTATGCTCTTAAAGCAGCATAACGTCAACTCCATCCGAACCTCACACTATCCGAGCGACCCGCGCATGATGGAGCTGTGCGACATCTATGGCTTCTATATGATCGATGAGGCCGATATCGAAACGCACGGTATGGCTATGCTCGGTCACAAGGAATGGTCCGAGCTTTCGGACAGCGAGGCTTGGACAGCAGCGTATGTCAACCGCGCCAAAAAGTTAGTCGAGCGCGATAAGAACCGCGGCTGTGTCATCATGTGGTCACTCGGCAACGAATCGGGCTGCGGCAAAAACCACAGAGCTATGCGCGCATTCATCCGTTCGCGTATCCCGGAGGCGGTCATCCATTATGAGAGTGAACGCTGGGGCATTGGCGATTATTCCGATGTGGTTGACGTGCGCAGCGAGATGTATACCGACCCGGCAGGCTGTCTTGCCTATATCAAGAGCAAGGACGAAAACAAGAATAAGCCGTTCTATCTGTGCGAATATCTGCACGCCATGGGCAACGGCCCCGGAGGCATTAAGGAATATATCGAGCTTATCCGTGAACGCGATGAGTTCATGGGCGGAAACGTCTGGGAATTCTGCGACCATTCGGTGCTTGTGACGGATGAGAACGGAAACAAGCACTACACCTACGGCGGCGATTTCGGTGACCATCCCAACGATGGAAACTTCTGCGTGGACGGTCTTGTATACCCTGACCGCCGTCCCTCCAACGGGCTACGTGCCTTCAAAAATGCCTATATGCCGGTCGAGGTGTCCTTGAAGGACGGCGAAAGCGGCGAGATCGAGCTTAAGAGCTGGCGCTATTTTGAGACACTTTCGGATGTTGACCTTGTATGGAACATCGAATGCGACGGCAAGCGCGTCAAGAGTGGAAGAATCGCCGGTGTGAACGTGGCTCCCAACCATCGCCGTACCTACAAGCTGTATGACAGCTTTGATTTTGAGGATGCCGGCGAATATTTCCTCAATGTTCGTTTCATCTATAATACCGATACCGCGTTCTGCGATGCCGGCTATGAGATGGGCGCACGTCAGTTTGAATTAGGCTCGGTGTGCTGTGACACGCTCCCGACTGTGGCAAACGGCGGAAAAATGAATGTTTTGGAAGAGGATCACTTCATCGAGATCACCTGCGGCGAGCTGTGTGTGCTGTTTGACAAGGCGATCGGAAAGTTAGTCAGCATCGTCCATGATGGCAAGGAAATGCTTGCAAAGCCGGTCGAGCTTGAGCTGTTCCGTGCGCCTACCGACAACGATCGTCCGCACGCGGGACAGACCTGGTATCCCTGGGGCTTGGATAAATTGGAGCAGACCACCTATGCCTGCGGCATTTACAAGTCCGATGCGGAGTATGTCACCCTGTATGCCGACTTTTCGTTAGCCGCTCCTGCGAAGCGCCCGGTCATGCGCGTGAAGGAATATATCACCGTCTCGAACGATGGCACACTTTGCTTTGAATTCGAAGCCGAACGCGCCGCCCACTGCGAAGAGCTGCCGCGCTTTGGACTTTCCATCGTCATGCCGCGTGGCAACGAGCGTGTGGAATACTTCGGCATGGGACCGTATGAAGCCTACAGTGACCACAAATATCAGTCGCACATCGGCTATTTCCGC
Source organism: uncultured Oscillospiraceae bacterium (assembly GCA_964488785.1). GTDB lineage: Bacteria > Bacillota > Clostridia > Oscillospirales > CAG-382 > UMGS882. The sequence goes on from CAZAWG010000014.1 coordinate 6,105, forward strand.
ACCACCGCGACCGAGCATTTTGAGCATTATATCCGTCCGCAGGAAAATTCCTCGCATTGCGATTCGCGCTATGCCTTTGTGGGCTCGCTCACCGGACACGGCTTAGAGATACGCAAAATGTATGATTCCGAAAACTTCTCCTTCAACGCCATGCATTATTCCACGCATGACCTACTCGCCCTGCATGACCACGAATTGAAGGCACGTCCGGAGACGTTCGTTCACGCCGATATGCGCATGACCGGCATTGGCTCGAATTCCTGCGGCCCGCGCACCGAGCCGAACTACCGCTTCGACGAAAAGAGCTTCCGCTGCGGTCTGATCCTTCGCCCGGCGCACATTCAATAAGGAGAACAAACATGAAAAAGCTGCTTACACTTTTGGCAATCGCTCTTCTTTGCGCCACAAGTCTTGTGTCCTGCGCGGATAAAAGCATCGGCATCATCGGAGGTGCAGACGGTCCGACAGCTATCATTGTCAGCTCGTCCAAATAGTGCCTCGTGCATAAGGAGAAACGTTCATGAGATTTGAAGAAATGTATCCCGATTCGGTCTTTGTCGCCCCCGGCGACAAGGACTGCTCTTCCCCCTATATCCGCAAGACCTTTGCGGCAGGAAATGTTAAAAAAGCAGTCATCACCATTTGCGGACTCGGCTTTTTTGAGTTATACCTCAACGGCAAAAGGGTAAGCGATGATGTGCTGGTTCCGGCAAATTCTCTGTATGAATACCGCGAAAACAAGCATTCGAAATCGCCCCATGTCGATGTGTTCTCCTATCGCACCTATTCGGTGGAATACGATGTGACCGGCTATCTATGCTCCGGCAAAAATGCACTTACGGTGCATTTGGGCAATGGCTGGTATGGCAACACCGGCGACCACGACCAGGGCATGGACTATTTCGGAACGGTCAAGCTGTGCTATGCGCTTGTCTTTACGGATGAAAACGGCGAACACCGCGTAGTGTCGGACACCTCGCACAAATGGAAGCCCAGCTATATCCTCGAAAACCACCTGTATTTGGGCGAAATTCAGGATATGCGGCTGTACGATGCGCGTGTGACCGAAGTCGATTACGATGATACTGACTGGGAAAACGTGGTTGAAGCTCAAGCGCCGGACTGCGAATGGGAAATTCAGGATTTCCCGGCCGACCGGGTTGTCGAGACGTTTATCCCCCAGGCAGTCGCGAAATTAGACGGGCTCACGGTGTATGACTGTGGGGTCAATCTGACCGGCTTTGTGGTGGTGCGGTGTGCCAACAGGGATGAGCATATCATCATCGAGCACGCCGAGGAATTGAACGAGGACGGTACGCTCGACAAGGTGACCTGTGCCTGCGACCGCAAGCCGGCGCGGGATGAATACATCGCAGACGGCATTCACGATATGTATCCGCACTTCATATGGCACGGCTTCCGTTATTTTACGCTGACGGACAATGCCACACCGGTGGAGGCACGTATGCTTCACGCCGACATGAAGATCACCTCGCATTTTGAAAGTGACAACGAGATGTTAAACTGGCTGTATGAGACGTATTTACGCACACAGCTGGAAAATATGCACTGCGGCGTGCCCTCCGACTGTCCGACCAGAGAGCGCTTAGGCTACACCGGCGATGGACAATTATGTGCCGATGCGGCGCTTCTCATGATGGATGGGCGCACGTTCTACAAAAAATGGATGCAGGATATCGTAGACAGTCAATGTGCGGTGTCCGGGCACGTCAACCACACCTCGCCCTATCAGGGGGGCGGCGGCGGCATTGGCGGCTGGGGCTGTGCCATCATTCATGTACCGTATGTATATTACAGCATTTATGGGGATGATTCTCTCATTCAAAAGCATTTTGCCCGGATGCTTTCGTTTATGCGTTACATGGATTCGAGGCTTGAAGGCGGCTTTATCGCCAGCGAAGAGCCGTGGGAATGGAACCTTGGCGACTGGGGCTTTTCACGTCAGAACGAATACATGATCCCCCAGAGCTATGTCAACACCTATTTCTATATCCGGTGTTTAGAGGAAATGTGCGAGATGGCGCCGCTTGTAGGACGCAAGGATATCATTCCTTCCTACCGCGACAAAATCTATTTCAGCAAGAAAGCCATGCGCGGCGCGTATCTTTCGTCTCAGAGCGGTGATTTCTTTGGCGATTACGAGGGTGCCAACTGCTTTGCGGTGGCACTCGGCATCGGGGATGACCGGACGTACCGAAATATGTGTGAAAAATACGAAAGAACGCATGAATACGACACCGGTATCTTTGCGACCGACCTGTTGACCGATCTCTTATTCCAGAACGGCAACGCCAAGCTTGCGTATGAGCTGATGACGGCGGAAACCGATCTGTCGTTTGGCAATATGCGCAAGGGTGGTGCGACCACGCTATGGGAATATATGTGGGGACCGATCGCGAAGGTCTATTCGCACAATCATCCGATGTTTGGGGCGGTCACGCGACAGCTGTTCCAGGGCATATTAGGCATACGTCAGCAAAAGGGAACCTATGGGTATAAGAGCTTAGTGATCGATCCGGCCATCATTGATGGATTAAACAGCTACAGCGGGCACATTGACACGGGCAACGGCAAGATCGGTGTTTCGGTCAAGCGCGGCAAGACCAACACGTATTACAGATTTGAAATTCCGGCAGGGGTAGAAGCAGTATTTCGTTTCGAATACGACCGCATTCCGTTACACGAAGGCATCAACGAATTCGATATGCAGCTCATCCAATAGGCGCAGAAGCTGCTCGGTCGTGCTAAAGCTTGCCGGTGGCAAGCTTTGGAGCGTCGGAGACGACCATGTTTCAAGGAGAATGCAGGTTTCGCGGATCAGTTTAGGCAAAAAAGCAAGGCTTGGCGACTGCGTGCCCCGTTTCTGCCGCACGCCCAGTGGGGCTTATGGCTCTGTGGGGAAGGCAATGTGGAACGCCCCCACTAACGCGCCCTATACGCAATCCGCATATTCTCCTACTGTAAACTTGCAGAACAAAAAATGTTCCGCCATTCTTCGATGAATGCCGAAGCCTTCGGCTGTGTAACAGCAGCTATCGCACAGACCTACATTCACACAAACTCAATATGCAAAAAAAACAGAGGACGAACCAGCCTATGAGGGTTCGTCCTCAAAATAAAGGAGTCCTTTCCATGAGACAACCACCACCCGGCGGACGGCACGGTCTTATCAACGAGCAATACCGCATTCCGAAGCCCCATTCGCTCCGCGAGCTGCCATGCTATCTGAAAAAGGTTTTCATCTCCTTCGCCACACGGCTTTTCTACATATACCGTTTGGTTTGGGATACCAACAAGCCGCTTTTGTTCGTCATGCTGTTTTTTGCGATCATCAACGGCATTTTTCCGCTGCTTGGCGCGTACATTACAGCCGAGCTTCTCAATGCGCTGGCAAAAGCTGCCTTAGGTGAGATCACATCTTTTTCCGAGCTATTGGTATTATTGGTAGCACAATGCGCCTTTTTGCTGTGTCAGAGTCTGCTGTCGAGGGTCTATCAAATGATCCTTCGTCTGTCCGGAGAGCGCGTGACCGACCACATCAAGCGCATGATCATGGAGAAATCCAAAAGCATCGATATCGCACGGTACGATTCACCGGAGTTTTATGCAAAGTTAGACAACGCCAACCGCGAAGCCGGGGGACGCCCTCTTGAGATCCTTCGTGCTTCCTTCACGGTATTCAGCACGCTTATCAGTATGATAAGCTTTGTAGTGATCCTTTCCGGCATCAGCTGGTGGTCGCCTCTTCTCATTGTGATGTCGGCGATCCCTTCGGCGGTGGTCAGCTACATCTACCGCCGCAAAAATGTGGATTATATGTTTCATCATGCCGGCACACGCCGCGAAATGAACTACTATTCCACCGTCATCACCGACCGTGAGCACGTCAAAGAGATACGCCTGTTTGGGGCAGCCGATGAGCTGATACGCCGCTACAAAAAGGCCTTTTCGAAATACTACGCAGGCTTGCGGGGCTTAGTGCTTCACGAGGGCTTCTGGCATATGCTCTGTGTGACGGTCAGCGCGTGTACCAACTGCTTCATCCTTATTTTTGTGGCACAGCGCGTGTTTTACGGTGACCTTCAGGTGGGCGATTATTCGCTGTACACCGGGGCAGTCAACACCATTTCGAGTGGCATTGCCACGCTCATCACCACCACGGCCACTATTTATGAGGGGACGCTGTTCATCAACAATCTGATGTCATACATGGATGAAAAGTCCTCGGTCGTGCCCCAGCTTTCACCGGGCATGACACCGAAAGCCGGTGGGCACACCATCGAGCTTATCGATGTCAGCTTCCGGTATCCGGGAAGCGACAAGGATGTACTAAGTCATGTAAATCTTACGCTTAACGCCGGAGAGACGGTCGTTCTTGTCGGCTTGAACGGCGCCGGAAAGACCACGCTCATCAAGCTCATCACGCGCTTATACGACCCGACCGGAGGAAAAATACTGTTGGATGGGGTTGATCTCAAAAGCTACGATACCGGGCGTTTATATGAGATGTTTGGCATTATTTTTCAGGATTTTGGAAAATACGCCATGACCGTTTCCGAAAACATCGCCTTTGGCAATATGCATACCCCGCCCGACCCGGAGAAGGTTCGCACCGCTGCCGCACGGTCGGATGCGACACTCTACATTGAAAAGCTTCCGCGCGGCTATGATACGCCGCTGACGCGCTGGTTTGAGGACGATGGCACCGACCTGTCGCTCGGACAATGGCAAAAGCTTGCCGTGGCACGCGCCTTTTTCCATGATGCGGACATACTCATTTTAGACGAGCCGACCGCTTCTCTCGACCCCTTGGCTGAGCAGGAGATCTTTAGCCAATTCGACCGTCTGCGCCGTGGCAAAACCTCCATCTTTGTGTCGCACCGTCTGTCCAGCGCTACTACCGCAGACAAGATCGTCGTATTAGAGCAGGGCAAAGTATTGGAGCAGGGCACACACGCTGAGCTTATGCAGCGCGATGGGCGCTACAAAGAGCTATTCTCCACGCAGGCAAAACGCTATACAGCTCCACAGAACACAAAAGAAAGGTAAGACAGCTACCCCGGTTCATCTCCGGTAAAAGAAAAAGAGGTTCTGCTGTTCTCAGCTCTGAGACACACGCAAGCACGCTTCCGGCACATCGCCAGCACGGCGAATGCGGACAACGGCAGCAGTAGCGTCGTCTGCTCGTTCGTTCAATTCGCGTGCTTTGCGGACGACCTCTTCGGCAAGCTTTGAAACATCGCCGGTCTTGTCCATCCGGATAAGCTCCGCAAGCCATATACCATCGTCGCTCCCCTGCACTACCCCATCCGACAGCATGAAGATCACATCGCCCGGTCTTGCATCAAAGCGCGTGCTTTCAGCGGTGAAAGCATTCAATATCCCCACCGGCGGTGTGGCAGAAAAGATCTTATACAGCTTGCCACCGCGAAAAATGTAGGTCGGCGCGGCTCCGGCCTTGATAAACAGACAGCGACCATTTAGCAGATCAACCTCCAACAGATCGACCGTTGAGAAATATTCTCCGCTCTGTGATAACAGAACCGTATTGAGTAATTCCAAAATTGCCGAACGCTTCACACCGGCTGTCAGCATTTTTTCCAAGAAGAGAAGAGACAGCCGCGAAGCGGTCGCCGCCCCCATACCGCTTCCCATTCCATCGCATAGGTTTGCAAAAAAACTATGCCGCTTTCCTGTCACAAAGCCGACGGTATCCCCGTTCGGCTCTTTTTCATTTGCCGCTTCGGAATAATAGGCATACTCCACCTCGATGACCGGCGCACGCTCAAACAAGAGGATCGGTCCGGTCTTTTCGGAAATGTCAAAGTGCGGCTCACTCACACAAATACCGCTTGCCGCCAAAATATAGCGCCGGAATTCCTCGCTTGTAAAAGGAAATCGGTCTAAATTCACACCGTTTACCTGTGTGCATTTGCTGCGCGAGCCGGTCGTTACAACGCTTTTAAATGGGACATCGGCTTTTTTCAGCGCACTTGCAATGCTCTTTTCAAAGGCATAATCCCTTTCGCGTGTCTGCGCCGTGCGTGCGGAAGCATCCTCGATCACACGCGCCATACCGGCATATTGTCCGGATAAGAGCGCCATGCGGTTATCGGCGGCACTGGCTTCGGAAAGCTTTCGATAGGCAAGATTTATCGCTTCGCACAAGCCGTCTACGCGTATGCACTTTTCACTCATAAGTGTGCCGAGATCCTCCCGGCGTGCCGCTCTTGTAGATAGCACGGCAAACAGGGCTTCCTTCAATTCATCGATATCTGTTTTACGCCGTGCATAGCACATTTCCCCCAATGCACAGCCGGCGCACACCTCACAAAAGCTTTTATCCACGGCAAGCGAAACATCCGAAAACAAGGGGTGCTTTCGCTTTTCCGACAACGTGGAAAACACCTCGGACAACGAGAAAAACGCTTCGCTCAGTTCCTTTTCGCTCGTTTTTCCAGGTCCTTTCACATTCTTAGGATAGGAAGCACTTCCCTGAAGGCGCACAAGCTCCGGCAGAAAGGCACACACCGGGATGAACAGTACATCCGCGCACAGCGCCTGCGAAAGCACCGATAAAGCCGGTGAAATGCCTTGCCCATACAGGGTACAGATCACCAAAAGTGATGTAAACCCAACAAGCGAGGCGGCAATGCTTTTGGAAAACAAAAAAGCAGTGACCATGCCCGCTAAGCCTAAGGCGGCGCTGGTTCCGGTCGAAAAGCACGCAAGCCCACAGACAAAGCCCACAATGCCACCATGCATAAAGCCATTGACAGCCGCAAAAAGCAGTGTGATCACACAGGCACAGACGAGCTGCACGTCCAATCCCAACACATGAATACCGCGAAGAGAGCAGACGATTGCTCCCATCACAGCATATAGGCAAATGCTACGTGTGCTGAGCTTTGCTTTTTCAGAAAAGGCCGGCACAAACAGTGTGGAGAAAAAAACGGTGAAGCCACTGGATAAAGCGGCAAGCGCAAGCATGGCGGCAAGCTCATACAGACGCTCGGCTCGCCCCTCATAAATACGCAAAACACCAAGGGCCACACTGGTGGTAATGCTTTCAAGCACGCGTACATAAAGCGGCTCACGAAAGCGCGAAGCAGTAAATGCCTTTCGCCCCACATACAGAAAAAAGTACAGCACAAAGGTCGAAAGCCCCCGTAAACCACTGAAAAAGGAGGATAGCGCCACTCCCCAATAAACGCATAATACACTGTCGGCATCGGCAAACGAACAGGACACGGCAAGTCCCAACGGCTGTATCCCCTGTGGGAAACGGGCAAGCCCCATAAGAAAACCGAACAGGACCTTGATAAGCCGTTTGGCATACTGCTGCGCACGAAGCTGATCTACACCATAAGAACACGCCAAGGCATGAAGCTTTGCTCGTGTACGGCGCAATAAGGGGAGCAGTCTTTTTTCCACCAGCTTTGCAGAACGGATATCCTTTAAGGGCGCATATGTAGGGGCGCTTCTTTTTTTGTTGACAGAATGCATAATATTTTCCTTCCTTGCTCTTGTTCTTCTCGTTCCGGTCGGTCTGACCGCGCTTTTATGGCTCTATTGTAGCA
>CAZAWG010000015.1:0-12070 GCA_964488785.1 uncultured Oscillospiraceae bacterium
AAAAGCGGCGTTTTCAAGCTTCGTGATATGGAAATGCGCTATTTAGAAAGCATTATTGCCTATTTAGACAGCGAAAAACCACCCTATTCGGAGGTCTTAGAGGTCGATTATCGCCGCTTTTATCAGCAGAACGATCCCGTTGTCTTAAGCATTGCCGTTAAAATGTTAGAGGCCTTTATGACCTCCTTTGCCATTTCGCATATGCAGTCTCTTTTACCGCAAAACGACAGCAGACATTTATATACCCGCATTGCCAGCGTTTTAGAGGGAAGCGTATACGAGAATCCTTCCATCCCGGAGCTGGCTCAAAAATGCGGCGCCAGCCCTACTACCGTCAAAAAAACCGTTAAAACCTATGCCGGCTGTACCATACATCAATTTCTGTTAAAAATCAAAATGCGAAAAGCCATCGAGCTGCTGAAAAAAGGCAAAAATGTCAACGAAGTGAGTGATATTTTAGGCTTTTGCAATCCAAACTATTTCAGTCAGGCCTTCCTGCGGGAAACCGGGCGACACGCAAGCGATTATAAATAAAAGCTGCAAAAAAGCCTTTGCTTTTTGCTATATACATTATCATACATTCCAAAAGGAGATCTACCATGAAAGCGATCATTACCATGACCACCGGCAAAACCATGACCTTGGAGCTTGATGCCTCTGCCGCTCCCATCACCGTTGAAAACTTTGTTGACCTTGCTAAAAAGGGCTTCTATGACGGACTCATCTTCCACCGCGTCATCGAGGGCTTTATGATCCAGGGCGGCGACCCGACCGGCACCGGCTGCGGCGGCCCCGGTCACACCATCAAGGGCGAATTTGCCGCTAACGGCGTAAAGAACCCCATAAAGCACACGCGCGGCGTGATCTCCATGGCGCGTTCGGCTTCCCCCGATTCCGCCGGTTCGCAGTTTTTCATCATGCATGAGGATGCACCGCACTTAGACGGTCAGTATGCCGCCTTTGGACATATGACCGATGGCTTTGATACGTTGGACGAGATCGCCACCACCGATACCGACCGTTCCGACCGTCCGCGCACCGAGCAGACCATCCAAACCATCGTTATCGAGGAATAAACAGACAACAACCCCACTCGAATGGAGCTGTTCCCCGTGGCGAACGATGCGCTGTTCGATAAGAAAAAACGGCAAAACAACATTAAAAAAGACCTTAGACCGCAATCAGACCAAATACAAGATCGTGGAGGAAAACGAAAATGCCGATGGCTCCATCACCACAATACAATGCCTGCCCGGTCGGCGATTACCTAAACTAAAACCAGAAAAAGAGCGTGTAGCCTACGGCGTAATTCCAGCAAAAAGGCGTAGACTGCACGCTCTTTTTTTGTAAAAATCAAAAAAAGAAAGGTGATTTTTATAACTAACACACACAAGCTTCTTTTTGGAGACAGAGCGCATTGGGGTTCTTGTGCGCAAATATGCCTTACCCCGACGACTAGGCAGCTAAGCAGGTAACCTCCGTTTATCCTGCGATAAAGAGCTTCTGAACCAATAGCATATACAAAACGGTTCCTGCACCAATACTGAGCAGCGTGTTCTTCTTCCACTTGTGAAGAAGCACGACCGCTAAAAGCGCTATAAGCTCCGGCAAGGCGTGGTGATCGGAAAACACAGCATCCTTCAGACTATACACCACTAATAGACCGATGACCGCATACGGCAAGACTTTTCCAAGATAGGTAACTAACGCCGGCGGTGTTTTATTTTCAGGAAAAAGGATGAACGGTAAAAAACGTGTGATCATTGTTCCGATAACGACCATAACGATCGTCAGGATACTTTGTGCTGTTGTCATTTTATTTTTCCTTTCTGACGCTTCTGCGGGTGGCAATAAAGCATATTACGATCAAAGCCATAGCCGGAAGAAGAAAGCTCTCACTTCCGAAAACGAACAGGCACAGAAGGGAGCAGCCGATCCCCGTGAGCGCAGAGCCGTGTTTTTCGGTTTCATCCCACTGGTTTAAGAACATGACCACAAACAGTGCCGTCATGACAAATTCGATCCCGGTCGTGTCGAAATGAATGATATAGCCAAGCAAAGCCCCAAGCGTTGCACCTGTTACCCAGTATAGGTGGTTCAAAAGTGTCACGAAAAACATGAACCACCCTTTATCCACGCCGTCCGGCATGACGGTGCAATTGATCGTAAAGGACTCGTCACACATTCCATAGATCAGATACAGCTTTTTTATACCAACATTTTTATATTTTGTCAGCATGGAGATACCATAAAACAAATGGCGGGCGTTTACCATAAGCGCAAGAAAAAACGCACGCACGGGATCAAACGCCGACAGCAGCAAATTGACCGTTACAAACTCCATAGAGCCGGCAAAAATAAACAAGCTCATGAATGTGGGGTACAGAAACGAAAACCCTTTACTCTTCATCAAAAAGCCATAGGACATTCCCAAAAACAGAAAACCAATGCAGATCGGGAGCGTATACGGTAAGGCCGCCTTGAATGCTTTTCTTCTCATGCTTATATCTTCCTTTGTTATTGCCGTTAATTATGATGTATTATACAACAGATTAAGCTGTTTGTCAATATAACAGAGCGACTATTATGTGGATACAGTCGATACACGATTGTTACAAAAATCCAAAAGCAGCGTCAAAACAAAAGATGGGACTGTAGTGAAAACGCTACAGTCCCATCTCTATTTACATCGCTATGAAACAGTCAATCGTTTAATCGAGTGCCCGACCGGTCGTGATCGTAATCTGAGTACTGCTTCTCTCATACTTGAAGCCTAAATATTCGCACAACAGATCATACGGCACAAGCGGAACACCGTCGAAGTAGTCAAGGGTAGCATACATTTCCTGTTCGACTCCATCGACCGTTGCTTTATTGGAGCCGATGGTCATGGAAACGGTATGACCGTTGGCCTGTACGCGAAGGGTCTCTGTCGCTTTGTCCCAATGAGCATACGCGCCCAGAGCCGAGAAGGTGCCGTAGGAGGGAACCGCCGGAACCAACAGCATTTCGTTGTCTGTGACCGGAAGTCCATAGGTCTTTAAGGTCGTTCCATCGATGACGATCGGCGTTTTGGCATCGTCCTTTAACAGCTCGAAGGAAACAAGCTCAAAGGTACCATTTCCGGCTAACGGGTCTAAGCGGAGGGCTTTCAGGTTGCCGTGCCAACGCTTATTGGCACCGATGTTGATATAATAGGTTGCCATTTCGCCGCCGTTCGGGTAGCTGAAGCCGGTACGGGTAGCTTCCTCGATATTCGGATAATCATCGGTTGCGAAGAAGAAGAAGCCGGATAGATTCTCTGCGACCGAATCTGCCTCGCCGCGAATGGTCACACGCACATAGGAGCAATTGTCGATATTGATGTTGAGTGCTTCCTTGGCAAAGATGATACTGTTACCGGTAGAACGAGCGGTATAGTTGCCTTCCTCGTTGATGGCTTTATCCTCCTGCGAATAGAGGTTATACGAATTCATGTTGTCCTTATCGATCTTGAAGGAAGCCAACACTTCCTGCGGATATTCCGAGATATCGGCATAGTACAGCGGAGAGAGCAGACGGCGATCCTGCGGATAGAGATAGCCTAAGCGTGCCTTTTGCGCATCGGTCGGGGTGACGTTCTTGGTGCTGTCGGACTGGCAGAAATTCTTCTTGACGGCATCCAAGTAGGTAAAGCCCAGACCCTCGGAAGGCATCATATAGGTTCCTTCGCCGTATTCATTCCAGTTGGAAAGCACGATCATCTTGGAAAGTCCCTTATCCTCTAAGGTCGGAAGAACGCTTTCTTTAATAAAATCGGAAACCTTGTCAATGCCTTCCGCATCGATAAGACCGGTACGGGAAGCATGCCATGCAATGCTGTTGAAGCCGGACGAAATGGTCGGAACAAGAGCGATCTTTTCGTTTTCCGGAACATCCTCTCTGGCATTATAGGTTAAATAATTCTGCATACGACCGGTCTGACCATAGTATTTTGCTCCTCCGGTATTCCAATGGTATGCATAGGTTGCATCACAGCCGATGGAGGCTAAGGTCTTGAACTGGTCAGCACGGGTGGAGTGACCGTCACAGCACATGAACAATACGTCGTCATAGCCGAGGCTCTTGCAGGTCTCACGCAGATATTCGACCGCTGCTTTGGCATCCTCCAAGCCGAATTTGTTTACTAAGGTGCCAACGCTCCAGATGGTCACCACCGGCTTGTTGTCCACCGTCATATAACGCGGGTCGGTCAGATAGTATTCTACCCAGTACGGAACGATATTGTTCTTAAAGTCGGCAAGGGTGGTGGTAACAGAAGAGTTTTCCCATTGGATAGCAAACTTCATCTTATCGCTGTATTTGGCGTTGAAGAAGCCATCGTGCAGGGAGGTATCAGCGGAACGAGAGGGCTTGATGGCCGTCGAGCCGTTACCGTACCAGCAAAGGATCTGGTAGGAAATACCATGCTCGACCATGAATTTGATCTCCCAGTCGGAAACCTCCGGCAGACCCTCGTCGTAGAAGCCTAACACTGGAACGATCTCCTCATACGGCGAGATAACGCCCCAGCCCTGATGGTAGCCCTCTCTCCACAGAGAGCATACGTTCATACCGATGATGTAATCGGTCTTGGCAACGACCGGTTCGGGAACATAATCGGCGTATTCGAACAGCTCGGTCATGAAGAAGGAATCGGTCTTTAAGGTCATATCCTTGTTGGTGTTAGCGCGGACAGCGAAGGCATCGATAGTCGAAGCAGCTGCGTCAAAATCGACGGTCGCAAGCACCTTACCGTTTAGCTTGATGACAGCCTTGCCGGTCGTGGTATCGGCTTCGATACGAAGGGTGTTCCAAAGGCCGGTCGCAAGCGTTTTATCGAGAACAGTGCCCTTTCCGGTGACGAGCTTGCCGCCATTGGTGGTCAGGGTCAACGCATCGGTCTCGCCGTTTAAAAGAGCAAAGGTGAGTCCATCGGCATAGGAATCAGCGTAGAAAATGAACTGTGTGCAGATATTTCCGCTTGCAGTCGTGATCGGAGCCGTTGCGGTAAAGGGCTTACCGGACTTTAGCGCGATCTCTAATTCACCGGCGGTCTTATAGGTGTTTTCGCCGGCATCGATAACAAAAACAGAACGAGAACCGGTATTGAAATCCTCGGTGAAATAGTAGTCCTTGGTCAGATAGACAGAGCTGAGGTTGATAAGCGGTGTGCCTTCGACCGTTGTGCCTGCTTCAAACAGCGTGACCGGGACGGCTTTGGCATTTAAAGCATACGAACCGGTGTAGGCACCGTTCATATACAGCTCCATGCACTTTTTGTCAAGGTCAAGGGTCGCATCTACCCAAACCGTTTTTCCGAGAGCGGCACGAAGTCCGAGCGGATATTCGCCCTCCGGCGTTTGGATATAATATTCAGTGTCGTGCGTAATGATACGGAACAGATCCTCATTCTCTGTACCCATGCGGATATACGCACCATTGGGGTCATATTCTAATCTAAAGCTGGCGGAAAGCTCAAGCACACCTTCCGACTGTGCATTGATATAGCGGCGTAAGAAGCTGCCTGCATTTTCGCGCATATCGTCCAACACGTTGGAATTGCGCGCATTCGAGCAGCCCTCATAATTGTAGTCCCAGCCAGACTGAAGCACATCGCCATACAAAAGGGTCTGATTATCGATGAGATAGTGACCGGCCGAGGTCGGTTCAAAGGCATACGCCTCAGTAGCTCGCTTTAACGAGCCTGTCACGCGGCTGGCCGGAAGCGCGATGCGTCCGATGATAGCGGCCGCTTCGGCGCGGGTGATGTCGTTGTCGGGATAGAAGGTGCCATATTCATCCGAGCCCATCAGAACGCCGGCACGGTACAGCGAAAGCACGGCGGTCTTATAGGTAGCATCCGAAGGAAGGTCAGGCACAAAGCCGACCGAATTGATCGCATTTAAATAGCTTGTCGGAAGCGTACCGGCAAAAAGCTCTGCCATTTCGCTTCTCTTAATGCTGCGGTCATAGTTTTTATCAGTCGGCGCCCACAGCTTATTATCAGCGGCATACTTCACATACGGAGTATACCATTCGCCGTCGGTCGAAGCAAAGGCTTCGCCATCGTCTTCGTAAAGGCTATGGATACGCGCGGCAATGGTCAAGCCTTCGGCAACCGACATATTGCCCTCCGGTGCGAAGAGTCCGTCTCCCGTACCGTTCATGAAGCCCAATTCATAGGCTCCCTTGACGCTGGCATAATACCAGTCGTCAGCGGTGACATCGGAGAATTCATCGCCCTTAAAGGACTTTTGCTTGGCAAAGACCTCGCCGCTTTCACTTTTTCCTCCGCCGACAGCGGTCTTGGTGATGATATCATAATGCTCCGGCAGAGTATCCGTCGCATAGATATAATCGATGGAGAAAGTAGCGGCCTGGTTGACAGCATCGATACGCAGACGGGTGATGGTGCCGGTCCAGTTGGGATTGAACGCGGTATCAAACACCTGGACGATGTATTTCCCATCGGTCGTTTTGCCCTCATAGTTGGGGTTGGATACGCGGGTCGCCTCGGAAAGACCCTTGGTATCGGTGGCAAAATAGAGATGAGAATTGTTGACTAAGGTACGGTCGTTTTCCCATTTCATGCTGAACACGATGTAGCGGTGATCCTCCGCAGAGAAGGACACCTCGCGCGAGACGAACGGGTCATAGCTTCCGGCCTGGTTGGTGGCAGCCTTCAGATTGAATTTACCGTCCTTGACGTCTCCGGTACAGTTGGTTTTCACCCAGCCCTCCGCTTCGCCCATGACGTTAAAATCCCAGCGGATATCCTCCGCAAAGGCGGTGAGGGTGGCGGCGGCTGACACGGCAATTGCTGACAGTGCCGCAGCGAGCAGTCGCTTTGTGCGTTTTTTGAGTTTCATGTACATTTCTCCTTTGTTTTATTTTCACTTTCTACTTAAGAAGCTTTCGCTTCCGCATAGGAAGATGACATGACCTTTCCGTAAAACACGGTATCGCCGGTTTTATATCGAATATACGGTCTGACCCAGAACACCTCGTTTTCACGTCCGAGCGGAATACCGGTCACAACGCCGCTAAAGGCAAGCGTTTCCGGTGCCGTCTGATTTTCGGCGGCACGGTACACCGGCTGTTTTACATAAGCGGCGGTGGTATTCATGGTGAGATCGCTTTTCCCATCAAGGAGTGCCTTGCGTGAGGCGATAAAGCCATATTCCTCCACAAGCTCCATTTGTCCCTTCGAGAGAGAGGCACCGAAGCGAATGCCGGGTGTTTCCCCATCCGAACCGGCGCGAACGCCGATCTCCTCGTCATTCGGTGCGCCGGGCTCCTTATTGTCCAGCGGCAGTGCTTCGAGCGACAGACAGTCGATGTGGAACACGGTGATGTCGGTGGTGTCGATACACCGTAGGTATAAGCCTACCATGCCGAAATCGGCATCCGATACCGTGTCGGCAAATTCCAGTGTGAACTTTTGCCAGTCGGTATTCTTTTCCATTTCGAAGAAAGACGCTTTCTCCGCATAGAAGGAGCCGTCACTCTTTCTCCAGTATTCGCGGATGAGATAGAAGCGGTTATTCTCCGGGTTAGAGGTCTTGATATAAAAGCTGTAGCGCATTTTGCGTCCCGGCTCGTATTGATATACCTGAGCCTTGTTGATGGAAATGACCGAGGAGCCGATTGTACTCTTCAAGCTGGAGCCGCCGCTGACAGAATCGGTCGTATCGATCTCAAGCTTCGCGCCGCTTGCGTAAAAGCCGGTCGTGGAATCGCATTCATAGGAGGTGCCCAACAGATTGACCCCGGTCGGGATATAATTATAGACGGTTTGATGGGAAACGGTACGTCCCCACAGGTCAAGACTCTCCACGCTTACCGTATTCTTTCCGTTTGCAAACGGGATATTGGCGTATAAAAGGGTCGTTTTGCCCTCATCTACAAGGCAGGTCGGGCGAACGGTAAGCTCTTTTTCACCAACGGTCAGCGTATGCGGCGTAACAAGGTCGGAATATTCCACCTCGAAATGCTGCCCGGAGGCGGTTGCACGTGCGACGGTGGTTAAGAGGGTATCCTCCGGAGGAACCGGACGAAGCGCTATCTCATCGATATGGACCACGCTCTGCTTGCCATCCAAATGTGTCAGATAAACCTTGCATTTGGCAGGAGCGTATTCGCTCATGTTATCCGTGGTGTACACGCCCACATACTGCCAATCGGTCGTAGGCTGTAGGGTGACCGGCTTATAAGAGCGCGCAAGATAGGTCCCATCGGCGGCATAGTATTCACGGTACAGACCAAAGGTCGTTTCGGTCGGATCTTGCAGCTTGACCTGTGCGCTGTAGTAGCATTTCACGTTGTTGAGCGGCTCTTGCAGCCACGCTTCGCCGATGGCACCGTCGTTATCCGTGCGCACAGAGCCGCTTCCGCTGTAAAAGACCTCATGGTCGATGGTCGCACCCGGTGCTGTCACGGCATCAAGCGATTCACAGCCAAAGGCATCGCCTAAGCGGTTTGTCCGATAGTCTGTGATGACGGTATTGATGCAGTTGATGCTCTTTTCGCCGGAAATTTTGTTTTGCCAATAATCGTGCCCGGTCGCCGAAAACGTATGCGTTCCATCCGAAAGCAGACAGTTAAACAGGACGGTCGTTTTGCCGTTTTCACGCTTAAAGACCGGCTTTTCGGCACTTTCTTTTCCGTCCACCGAAAGGCACACATCCGAAACGGCTTCGGTATCCCACACCATCGTCACCTTGCCGGGCTGATATTCCATGCTTTCTAAAGAAGTTTTTATGACCGTTTTCGGAAGTCGGCGGAAGGAAAGTGCATCGATATAGCCGTTATACAAGGCATCGCCGGTCCCACAGGGGGTAAACAGAAGCTTTAGCTGGATATCATAGGCACCCTCCGGCAATGCCGGCGTGATATCGGTGTACAGCACACGCCACTTGTCGGTATTCTGTGCATGGCCAAGGGCGACACCGTTGAACTGTGCAAACTGTCGGGTGTTATTGTCCGGCAGAGAGTAATAGTAGCGGTAATACAGCTGGATACCTTTGTTTTTGGTATCCGCGAGATTCTTCTGGGCAAAGCCCAGACGATAGGTCGTTCCGTTCTCCAGATAGCCTGCCGCCGTCACCTCGAAAATATCGGAATAGTTGGCAATGCCATTGGATTTGACGGAGGTGCTGTCCATGAAGCCTTCGCTTGTGTCAAACGAGAGGTTATTAAGGTTCGGGTATGCCGAAAAGCCGTTCGAGGAAGCGCAATCCTGCACATGGGAAAGCATATTGGCGGTGTGATCGGTGTGATGATAGGTATATTCGGTCTGAATATCACGGTTCCACAGGTCTTTTACACACAAGCTGAAGCGATTATCGCCATCTACAAGTGCGCCGTCATAAATGACCTCGACGGTCGAGGAATCGGTCACCAGTCCATTGGAAACGGCAAGCGTAAAGGCATCCTCTGCGACTTGTACGCCATTGACCGAAAGGGTCGCGCCGTTTTCGCAAACATATTTGGAATTATACGTAGAGGAAAGCTTTACTTTCCCCTTTTCCGTAAGGGTCGCCTCCGTTTCGACCGGCTCGACCTCTAACGACGGCACACGGCGAAGCGAAAGCTCATCGATCCATATTTTTCCCGTCTCCGCGTCCCCAAGACCACAGGGAGCAAGCCACACATAGCCATTTGTCTGGGTTTCCTTGAAGGAATCGATGAAGGCGGGCGTAAAGGTCTGGGTAAAGGTCTGCCATTCGGTCGTTTGCTGAAGCCGCCAATGTGTGGCTTCATTCAGCACGATAACGCCCTCATAGGCACCGCTTCCCCAGGATTGACGATACAGATAAAACTGATTCGCCTCCGGCTTTTCAAGCTTGATCTTAAAGGAAAGCGTATAGGTGCAGTCCCTTTCAACGGTAAAGTACTTTTTAAGGACCTCGCTGAAATCCACGCGCTTATCCACGACATAGGAGCCGGTTCCCTCGGTAAAGACCTCCTTATCGACGGAAACGCCCTTGGTCACCACAGCCGAGGCGTCCTCGGCACTGTAGGCATCCGCGAACAGGTTCGCAGTATAGCGTCCGATCGCTTCTTCGGTGCGCGGTGTGTCGTGCAGAAGATCCATATCGTACAGCACAAAATTATCTAAGCTTCCGACAAGCCCTGCGCCGATTTTCGCCACCGGAAGCACAAAGGACATCGAACGGTTCATGCCGGTGGAATCGGTCGGCTCGTAAATGGTCTTATCGTCAATGACCAGATAGGTCTTTAAGCATTTTTCCTTGGCTTCGCCCTCGATGTTTTCCTCGCCGACAAACGTTATATGTACCTTTTCGCCGACCGGGAGCGCATAATCAAAGGAGAACACGCCATCGTACACGGCGTTGTTGCGCGTGTAGCAAAGCTTGCCATCCGTTCCGATATACATTTTTCCGAGTGAGCCCTCGAACAAAGAGCCACCCACAGACGCTTCGTCTAAGGTCAGATCGAACGATACCGTCCACGGGAAGCCGATCTGCTCGAACGGCAGAGAGAAGTAGCCACTTCCATCAAGCTGCAAAGTGCCATTCGAAACGGCGGCAGTCTCATAAAGCACCGCGTCGTAGCCGTTTCCGGAGGTATCCTTGCTATCTGTGTCAAACGGAAGGCTGACGACCGTGTGTGTGTCACTCTCCACACGGTAGAGGGGATTGGCCAATGGACTTTGTGTACCGAGCGTTTTCACACGGTGCAGGTAGTTTTCCGTGGTCTGATCGGGCGTACGGGAGCCATACCAGCATTTTTCGGACAGCATCTGCGCAAGCCCGGACACGCGGTAAAAAAGATCGGTATAGGTCGCGCCGCGTCCGCTGGAATCGTTCCACAGACAGCCGATAGCGCCTTTGTTTTTGGGATGTCCCTTGGGAAGCATTTTTCCATCGCGGAAATCCGTCACATCCCAGGTTTCAAAATATTCCTTGTGGTTGATGAACTGTTGGGGCGACATAGGCGTAAAGGGCGTGATATACAGCCGACGGTATTCGGTATTGATCACGTTGAAGCCCTGCTCCAAAGCAGAGAACACATTGCCCATCCCATTATCCCAAACATAAGCCGTCACCATTTCCGGATGCTTGATGGCTTTACGTTCTTCGACCGAATAGTAGCCGCAGAGCGGATCCTGCGCACGGCTGTTGAACTGGTCTAAATTCATCCAGAAATAAGCCTCTAAGCCGGCATCGGTCACGCGGTTCATGAGGGCGGTCATGTAGGCCTTGTAGGCGGTACTGCTTGCCTGCTCAGAGCCCTTGATCCAATAGTATTCATCGCCGCCGATGTGCATAACGCCTGCGCGGGCAAGCGGCGCGTTCTTTTCCGTGCCGAGCGTATATTCATCGATGATACGTCCGATGGTATCTAAGCATCTGGCGCGGTTGTCGGCATCCACGATATCCAACTGATGTGAATCATACATCGGCAGAATGCCCTCAAAGCCGGTCGCATGAGCCGGAGTATCCACTTCGCTGATCACATTTATCCCATAGGAAGAAAGACGGTCGAGGAAGGAGCCATATTCTTCCTTCGTATAGGAATGCGCCGCATCCGCCGTGAAGGAAGGCAGTGTTTCGTTTTCCACGCGTATCTTCTGCTCGTTCAAATGAAGGTGCAGCGTATTCAATTTGTAATACGCCATGTATTTTCCAAAGCGTTCCACTTCCTCTAACGGGAACCAGGTGCGCGCGATATCCAACATGATCCCACGCACTTCATACGCCGGATAATCGCGTATCAGTCCTTTGGGAAGCGTAAGCCCGGTCTGCGAGAAGATCTGGGCAAGCGTTGCACCGGCATAGACGAGCGCACGCGCATCATACGCGGATATCTCTACGCAGTCGGTGATTGAGACGGTATATCCCTCCTGTCCCAAAACAGCATCCGCATCCAGTCCAAGCAGAATATCACCGGTCGTGCCGGTGCTTCCCTCTGCGATCGGCAAGGTTCTGCCGGTCACAGCGGCAAGGTATTCGCCCATAGCTTCAGCAGCGTCTTTGGCAGATGCTTCAGCATACAGAATGCGCGAGGTGTCGGTCAGTGAAAA
>CAZAWG010000015.1:12080-13544 GCA_964488785.1 uncultured Oscillospiraceae bacterium
CCGGTATGCCCCTTCCATTCCCGCAAGGCCGGCAAAACATCCGGCTTGGGATTGTCGTTTTCGCTCACAGCATATTTTCCCGGCACCGTGACCGAAACATTTTTCGTGCCTGTCACGACCGAGCCGTTCTCATCGGTGGCCTGATAGATCAACTCGACCGTCATATCGCAAAGCGGCGTTGTGACGTGTCCGTCTAAGCCGATGACCTGTTGGTTTGCCGAGCCGTAAAGCGACAGCGTATAGCCCGGAACGGTCGGAAACACAAGCGTGGAACCGCTTATGGTCGGAGGTGTGAGCAGTGCTTCGTCGAGCGACAGCGCCGTGTCTGCCGCCGATGCCGGAAACGTGCCGACCATCGACACGCCCAAAAGGCTAACCGACAGCAAAGAGGACAGAACTTTTTTCAAGAAATGCATTCATAGACCTTCTTTCGAAAAAAAACTTGGCTTCTTTTCCGGTACGGTTCAATTTTGCAGTTTTATTATAGCACACTCGGCCACGAATAGCAATGACATAACAGTTCAAATTTTTGCATAGATTGATATTTTCGGTCAATTCTTTCGGCTGATTTTTATAGTTTTACCAAAGCGTTATGCGTTCAAATAGGCATTTTTCACAAAGCCGGTGTCGATTTTTTGGATAAGCCGACAAACCTCTTGACTTTTTGTCTCAAAACAGGTATACTTTCCTTGATAAAAGCCAAAAAGGAGCGTGAACTCTGTGCGTTTGATCGAAAAGCAGGAGAAATATCAAAAGCGGTTGTTTCTGACCCCACCGTATGAAACGGTCTGGAAAGAGATCACCGATCACATTGAGCTGCACCAAACCGAGCGCATCTCCTTGACAACCTTTTTCAATTATCTTCGTGTGGATTTTCATCAAAATGCAACCGCCTGTCCCATTGTTCCCACCATGATGACCTCCTATCACAATCACGATTTTTATGAATTAAATATCATCCTGGAAGGACCCGCTTTTGAGTATATCGAAGGGAGCCGGCTCCGCTTAGATACCGGCGATGTGCTTTTTCTGCCGCTGTCCATGCGACACTGTATGTATCTGCCGGAAACAGGCTGCGGACTCAATGTTCTGGTATCCCCCGTTTTTTTTGATGCCGTACTCAGTCAGCTTTCGAACAGTCGGCTTGCCGAGGCGATCAAGAAAAATTCCTTTGCGGTATTTCAGCGTTCGTCCGCCGAGCCACTCTTATCCGAGCATCTGACCCACGCCATTGCGGAGCTGTCACACACGGAAAACGTCTATACGGAAAATCTCATCCAGACCTTGCTCTTAACCTATGAAAACGAGGTCAACGCCGAGAAGCGTACAGTGAACATCTGCACCGGCCATTTTACCGAAAAAGCAGATATCAACACGCTGTTTGAATATATGCAAGCACATTTGGATACGGTGGATGTGGAGGAATTGTGTGACCGCTTTCATTATAGCCGCTCCAGCCTGTAT
>CAZAWG010000016.1:0-1887 GCA_964488785.1 uncultured Oscillospiraceae bacterium
CGGCAGTATAGATCGTCCCGGCAAACGTGCCGTCAACGGTCACATACAGTGCGGTGTCCCCGGTATCCGCTTGTGGGGGCGTTATGCCGCACGCTTTCATAAGGGAAAGATTGCCGACATACACGTCTTTGCCATCGATGTGGGCATGAACGCCCTTACCGATGAGCTGCTCGGATTCCTCGACTGTGGCTTTTTCGGCTTCCGGCGCTTTCTCCTTGACGGCACCTGCAAGCGGATGATCGGAATACCGTTCAGCAGCGGCGGCGTAGTATAACAATGTTTTTTCGTCAAAGCCGGGAGAGGTTTGCATACCGGTGACCCGAAAGCGCCCCTCGGTGAGGGTGCCGGTCTTATCAAAGAGCATGGTATCGACCTTGGATACGGCTTCTAAGAAGCTCGCGCCTTTGACGAGAATGCCATGCTTGGAGGCACAGCCGATACCGCAGAAAAAGGAAAGCGGCACCGAAATGACAAGCGCACACGGACAGGAGACGACCAAAAAGATGAGCGCACTTTTCAAATGTGTCCGGAATGAGCCGAAAAAGAGGGTGGGGAGCAGTGCCATGCAGAGCGCCAAGGCACAGACGGTGGGGGTGTAGTATTTGGCAAATTTGGTGATGAACGCTTCGGAACGCGATTTGCGCGAGGCGCTGTTTTCGGCAAGCTCCAGTATTTTGGAAACCGTTGATTCGCCAAACGTCTTATCCACCCGCGCAGTCAGTGTACCGGTGAGGTTGACACAGCCGGCGGCCAGATTCGAGCCGGGGGCAACTGCGCACGGAACCGATTCGCCGGTCAACGACGAGGTATCAAGCTCGCTTTCGCCGGAAAGCACGGTGCCGTCAAGAGGAATCTTTTCGCCGCTTTTGATGAGAATGCTTGCACCGATGGGAACGCTTTCGGGGGAAACGGTGGAATAGCTTCCGTCCGGCGCGAGAAGATGGGCGTGATCGGGGCGAATATCCATAAGAGACGCGATTGAGCGGCGTGAATGCGCCACAGCCAGACTCTGAAACAGCTCGCCTGCCTGATATAGCAGCACGACCATGACGGCTTCGGAAAATTCGCCAAGACCATATGCGCCGAGCGTGGCAATGCCCATGAGCAGGTTTTCGTCAAATATCTGACCGCTTTTGATGTTTTTGACCGCCTTTAGAACGATATCATAGCCGCCGATGGCATAGGGAACGGCAAAGGCGACAGCGCGAAGCGCGATATAGAGTGGTTCCTCTCTGTTGGAAATGAAAAAGCAGGGAATGACGAGAACGACAGCCAGAAGAAGCCGCTTGAGCAGCTTTTTCTGCTTTTTAGTCAGCTTTTTGAACATGGCCTTAGAGAAGCACCGTGCAGTCCGGCTCGATCTTTTTCGCGATCGAGACAATGGCTTTTAACAGCTCCTCGCTCTTTTCGTCCTCCATATCGACCGTGATCTTTTGCGCTAAAAAGCTGACGGTGGCGGAATGCACACCCTCCAAGGCACGAATGCCTTCCTCGATTTTGGCGGCGCAGTGTGCGCAGTCGAGATCTTCGATTCTTAATACCTTTACCATGTTACATACTCCTTTGTTGAATTTGTGTTTTAGCTTTATTCATGAATGTGTTCATTGCCTTGATCGATGATGGTCCGTACATGATCATCTGCAAGCGAATAGTAAACGATTTTGCCCTCACGGCGATACTTCACCAGCTCTGCCTGCTTGAGAACGCGCAGCTGGTGGGAGACAGCCGAAACGGTCACACCGAGAAGAACGGCAAGATCGCAGACACAAAGCTCGGCATGAAACAGCGCATACAATATTTTTATACGTGTGGGGTCGGCGAACACCTTGTATAATGCGGCAAGTCGTGCAAGCTCCGTGTCCGGCGGCAATGCCTCCTGCACATAGG
>CAZAWG010000016.1:1897-13458 GCA_964488785.1 uncultured Oscillospiraceae bacterium
GTTGGTATCGCAATGGGGGGGCGAGGGGGAAGCGGTTTGCGGCATGAGATCACCTCTTTCGTTATCAACAATTGAACAACTGCTCAATTGTTTGTGATTATAGTATACCACGTTTTTGGGATTTGTCAAGGGGTTTTACATATTTTTTTGTCCTAACATAGATAATGCTACAATATATGCGAGATTGCAAAAAAAGTAAACGATTCTGATATAACGGAATTCTCCTCTTTCTCTGAACTTCAAGAGCAAATGAAGCGTTCTTTTCTGAAAATGGATCAGAATTCACAAATAGTGATTGCTTTATAATGGGATGTGTGATAAAATAAAAAATAAGGACTGTACACCGTTCGAAAAGTGTAGCGTTTAACTATACGATTGGAGAGACACATGGAAAATTATCCCGATATTCCCGAAACCCCGAAAAAGGGCTTTACCATAGGTAAGCTGTTCAAATGGCTGGCACTTTTTCTTATTGCAGCGGTGTATGCGATACTCATTGCACGCTGTACCATGTATAAGGACGACAAGCTGGTATCCAAAATTTTGGTAAATGACACCACGCGCGAAGCCTATCTTGCCGCCGGGGACACATTCTCTGTTCGTCAATATGGCATGAACAGCGCCTGGGTCGCCGTAAAGGAAGGAAGGCTTGTCGAATTCAACAAGCTGTACCACCTTGAAGCGGCACGCCAGCTCCAGATATCCGTCAAATATAATAAGGACATCGCCACCGCAGGACAGGACGGCTCCACGCCGTTTACGTTCTATCTGACCGATGAGAACGGCACACGGTATGAGGACTATTTCTTCGAGCAGGCAAACAAATTTCAATATGTCTATCTTCGTCTCTGCTTTGAGGGCATAGACCTTGTTTCGCCGGATGCGGAGCTTAACGAAAACGGTGTCCCCATTCGTAAAAAATACACGCTTCACATGGTCTTGCCCACAGAGCAAGGGGAGGACACCGAGTTGTGCCGATATGAGATATACGATGGCTCGGATATCTCGAAGGTCATCGACTTTGATCACAAATTTTAGCCCAACCGCATGGTTAGCTTTTGTCTATTTGCACAATCCGCTGATTTGTTTTCGCCGGATTGTGCATTGCTTTTTTCAGAGTAAATATTTATAATTTAGATAAGAAAACTAAAAGGAGAATTCGTATGAAAAAGCAACTGTTTGGATTTCTGGCATCGCTTTGTATTCTTTCCACATCCTGCGCGGCAGCTCCCTTTGAAGCAAAGAATACCTTTGTCGAAGGGCAGTTTTCGGATGTTTCCATGAACGAATGGTATTATGGCGACGTAGCGGAAGCCTACGAGCTCGGCTTTATGAACGGTGTGGGAGACGGGCAGTTTTCGCCGGAGGGCACCATGACGGTCGCGGAAGCCATCACACTTGCTTCGCGCGTTTCGGCGATCTATCATGGCGAAAGCATTTCGACAGTCGACACCGGAGAATGGTATACTTCTTATGTTCAATATGCGCAAAACCGTGGGCTCATCCAAAAGGAACAGTTCGATAGCTATGAGCGCCCGGTCAAGCGCTATGAAATGGCTGAGCTTTTTTATGCCAGTGTTCCGGAGGACTATCTAACAGCTGTCAATGCCGTGGAGGATATTCCGGATGTAGCAGGCACGGCTTCCTATCGCACGGCACTTTTGACGTTATATCAGGCCGGTGTTGTGATGGGTAACGATGCCTATGGCAGCTTTTTGCCCATGCGTGAGCTGACGCGTGCCGAAGCGGCAGCGATCATCGGAAGGGTAGCGCGCCCGGAAAAGCGGCTAAAGAAGGAGCTTGCCATGTACAACGAATTAGCCCCGGCGTTATATTTCATCGATGATACAGCTATCCCCAGTGCTGCCAATCTCGGTCAATACGGTTGGGAATACGATATGCGCGGTCTTGAACCTGGCTCGATCGGTTCTACGCTTGCTATTATAGATAAAAGCACCGAGGAAAGCACGCGGATGTTCCGTTCGTTTGCACCGCAAACCGGTGGCAGACTGGTCATGGAGACGTGTCTGTCGGCCGCTTCGGCGGGGGAGGGCTTTGCGATGTCATTGGGAGATGGCAGCGCAAACGCCATGTATTTTGTGACTAAGGACGGACGTTTCCACGCAAAAGAGGGGGACTCCCTTATCGATACCGGGCTTGCCGTGCGCGATGATATGACGGTCAAAACTGTCACCGATATGTACGCAAAAACCAACACGCTTTATGCGGATGGAAAACGCATCGGTTCCTATGGCTTTTGCGATACGGCGTGCGAAGGTGTCAGCCGCTTGACCTTTGAAAGCACCAAGGAAGCGCAGGTATATGCCGGTATTTCCAAAACCAAATTGTATACCGGCTATGCCGTAAACGATATCTTTTTAGCGGCGGCTTCGCGCGACGGACTATCGGACGACTGGACCGTCTCAGAGGGAGTAGACGCCGCTGTTGTAGCGGTCAATTCGAATGCGTATGACCCCTATAGTGCTTCGCTTACGGTCGAAAAAACGACTGGCACGGTCAAGACCGCCTTTGCACCCATCAAGAATAAGGTCGTTTTTGAAATGAAGCTCCTTATGCAAGAGGGCGCACCGGACTTTTCCGCCACTTTGACAAGCATGGGAGAAGCGGTCTGCTCGATCTCTGCGAAAAACAACGCCTTTTATGCGGATGACGGAACGCTTTTGCGTGTTTTTGACCCGACTGTATGGCAAACGCTTCGCCTGGAGGTCAATACCGACACCGGCGTGGTCACTTACAGCATCAACCACAAACGCCTGCATTCTGCAAGCGTTTATGTCGGAGCGCTTGATGGGCTCTCGCTGTCTCTTTCGTCGGAAGCGATTGGAAGCATACTTTTTGACGATGTATTCGTGTATCATTCCTATGATGAAGCAGGCGATTATGTCCCTGCCCCCGTTGCGGCAAACGCGCAGGATATGCACGTTGGTATCGAGGTCTGCGACATCTGGCGCAACGGATATCAGTTTGGCTGGGATTATACCAGTGCCTTTGAGGAGCTGCATCCGTATTTGGGCTACTACGATGAGGGCTCGACGGAGGTGGCGGATTGGGAGATCAAATGGCTTGTCGAGCATGGCGTGGATTTCAAGCTTGCGTGCTGGTACAGCGGCACCCCCAATGCGCCGGTCAAGACCCCGCGCAACAGCTATGGTCTGACAGCCCAGCTCAACGCCAAATATACCGATCAGATGAAATATGCTATTTTGTGGGAAAATTCCGCCAATCTTCCGCAAAACGCCGAACAATTCCGTAAGAATATCGTTTCCTATTGGAAGGAATACTATTTATACGATAAAGACCGGTACTATTCCATTGACAATAAAGCGCTCATTGCCATCTATCGCGCGGACAGCTTAGTCGAGCTGTTTGGCTCGGTCGAACAGGCTGCCGCAGAGATCGAATATCTGCGCGAGGTCTGCCGGGAGATAGGCTATGACGATGCCATCATCCTTGCCTGCAACGGTACGAACGAGAATCTGGCGGCAATGGGCTTTGACGGCCGCTATGCCTACAACTGGGGACAGAATGCCTTTGATGCAGAATATCAGAAAAAGTGTCTGACAGAGCAGTCTGAAGCGTGTGCCGCTGCCGGGCTCACCTCTGTCCCGACCGTCGGAGTCGGCTTCTCCAATATGTATTTAGGACAGGGCAACAGCCGTTCGCCGCTCATCACCCCGGAGGACTATAGGAGCTTGCTCTCCTGGGTGCGTGACGAGCTTCTTGCTTTGCGTGGCGGTGAGGATTGGCAGACCGGACTTGTCATTCTCAGTAACTGGAATGAATTCGGCGAGGGACACTATATCCTGCCCACCGATGGGATCGGCTTTGCCTATTTAGATGCCATCCGAAGCGTATTTGCAGCGGACACAGCTCATAACGATGCACGTCCGGACGACCTTAGTCGCTTCACCGGTCTGTATGACCAGATGCTTTCTCGTATGCGCCGCATGGAAAAGGAGCTTCCGACAACAGATGCGACAAAATTAGAGAAAGCACAGGTGTTTGATTTCTCCGACACAAATACCGAACAGATATTTAAAAACGGACATGGAAACGAATATGTCGAATACACCGAGGGGGTTCTGAAGGGCAAGAGCAGCGGCGGTGACTTCTGCATTACGACCGTGCGCGATATGAAGCTGGATGCTTCTACGGTCACACATATTCGCTTTGTCTACAAGGCTACAGCACTCACAGCTCAAACCAAGGCGCAGCTGTATTTCATCACCGAAGCCGATAAGAACTGGAACGAAGCCAAATGCGTGAACTTCAACATCACCGCAGACGGCAAATACCATGAATATCTTGTGGATATGACTGCAAATGCCCTCTGGAAGGGGACTGTCCAACGGCTTCGTCTTGACCCGATCGAAAGAGGCGATTGCGAATATGCCGTGCAAAGCATGGAGCTGCTTTCCGACACGGCACACGGCTATTCGCTGTATGTCAACAATGAGGAGGAACCGACCACAACGATCCTTAAGCCGGAAATGGTGGAGGGTGAATTGTACGCTGCCATTGACCCCTATGCCGAGAGCTTTTATGCAAAGCTCGGCATCTTCTACCGGTGGAACGCCGCGAAGGGACAGCTGTCGCTGTACGGAGCCGGAGAGCGCTACATCGTCTTTACAGTTGGCTCAAGCAAGGCACAGACCTCCGCCGGCGAAATGCTGCTAAAAGCACCGATCACCCTGGTTGATGGCATTCCGACCATCTGTATCGATACGCTTGCAAAGGCACTGGAAGTGCGCTTGGAGATAACAGAAGGTCGATATCGTTTGTGCAACTACTACCTAAAGGACGTCACACAGGATATCGTCTTTGATTTTGATCTGCCCGGCTATACGGATGGCTTTTCGATCTCCGGCGCCGAGGTGACCGACCACAAGGCTGGGATCCTGTCGGCGCGTTCACTCACCAACGGCAAACGCCACGACCCGGTGCTTGCATCCGCAAACATCAAATTCTCGGCGATAAAATACGAAAAGATCACCGTTCGCATGGCGTATGAAACGACCGGCGGCGTAGGCTCTCTTGCAGATGGCATAAGCTCAACGCTGTTTTTTGCCCCGGTGGGCGGACAGTTCACCGAAGCGTGCAGTGTGTCGGTCAAAACGCCGGGTGTGTCCAGTAACGGAGAATTTGTGGATATCGTCTTTGATATGACACAGAATCCCAATTGGACCTCGACCATCGGTCGTATACGCTTTGACCCGTTTGAAGCGGAAGGCTCGTTCCGAATCGATTCCATCCGTGTCGAGCTTACCAATCCGTCCGGCACGGTGCGCATTCCGGAAGCCCCCACTGAGGTAACATTAGATGCAGAGGACGGTCTTCCGGAGGATATCCGGGTCTATGTCGAAAATGGCACACTGTCGATCACCCAGGATCCGTCTGACCCGGACAAAAAAGCCTTTTTGGTCAAGACCTCCGCTTCCGACCGCAAATGGACGTATTTCAACATCTTTATGCACTTTGAAGCCGGGAAGAAGTATAAGGTTTCCTACCGTCTGCTTCCCTTGAAGGACTATGCCGGAAACGGATATACCGATAATATCATAGGAGCAAACTTCATATTTGGAAACGATGCGCTGACCGTGACCGATCATACAGGCGGCAAGGCCGCTTGCTCGGATACCGATTCCTGGAAAAACGTCGAATTTGTCTATGAGCTCCCCGGCGATTATATGCCAAGCGGAAAGGATCTTTTCCAGATATGGTCGAACCCGGCGAATGACCGTGGTGTCAGCTATCTGGTCGATGATCTTTCTATTGTACAGATCGCATAAATTTACCGTATTTGTCCTCTTTAGCCGAACCCCTTTGTCGGGTTCGGCTGTTCTTTTTGGTGCATATAGAATATGAGTTTATTAAAATGTAAAAAAACATAGCTTTTTTGCAAAAAACTGTTTTCAAATCTCTCCGATTGTGCTATAATAAAGAAATAGAATACAGGGCTAAGCAGCTTTGTACCCGCAGTTCGTAAAGGGTAGGAGGCAATATATGGATTTCATCGTTTCGATCGCCGAGCTTCTTCTAAATCGGCTCACATCCATCACCTTGTTTGACGTGTTGGATATTGCCATCGTCTCGGTCGTTTTATATTACATATTCAAATTTGTGCGCGACAGACGTGCCGGAAAGCTGGCCGTTGGGATCGTCTTTATCATCGCGCTGTTACTTGTCAGCGATATATGCAATATGTACGCCCTCAATTTTCTGCTCAGCAACGTCGTACAGGTCGGTATCATTGGACTTATGATCGTGTTCCAGTCGGAATTACGGTATTTTCTGGAAAAGGTTGGTGGAAACACCTTTATTGCCGGCATCAACCGCAAGACCGATAAGCGCACCTTTTCGGATGTGATGAAGTGTATCGATGCGGTGACGGATGCCTGTTCCTCCTTTTCCGGTGAAATGGTCGGCGCGCTCATCGTTTTTGAACGCACAACTAAGCTGGGGGACGTGATCAAGACCGGCACCATCATCGATGCAGAGCCGGCTGAATATCTCATCAAGAATATCTTCTTCAATAAAGCGCCTCTGCACGATGGAGCATTGGTTATTCGTGGTTGCAGGCTGTGCTCGGCCGGCTGCTTTCTGCCGCTCAGCTCAAACCAGGGGATAAACAAGGAGCTTGGCACACGCCACCGCGCCGCGCTCGGTATGAGCGAAAACTCCGATGCTGTCGTGGTGGTCGTATCGGAAGAAACCGGGAACATCTCCATTGCGTTGGAAGGGGAATTGACGCGTGACTATACCCCTGAAAAGCTTAAACAGACCCTGATCTCGCTTCTTTGCGCAGAGGAAGAAAAAAAGAATCCCATTAAGCGAAAATTAGCCCGTTAAAAACGTTTGCCCATTGAGGAAGAAAGGATGACCCGAATGGCCTCTGCACCGTCAAATAAGGAAAAAGAAATGTTTAAAAATATAGAAACACATTTTCCTTCTTCGGATAGTTCGGATAAAAAAGAGCGCAAGCGAAACAATCTTCTGCCAAAGGTGTTATCGGTGCTTGCCGCTATCACACTGTGGCTGTATGTTTTTCAGGCGGTCGAGGAGGAAAGAGTTTTTCGTGCTATCCCCATTACCTTTGAAAACTTTGATACAAGTCTGGAATTGGATGTGGTCAGCGGCTACGAAAGCACGTTGGACGTGACCGTGACCGGTACGAAAAGCTTTATGAACGATATGAATTCCTCCGATATCAAGGCATCGGTCGATCTTGGTGGTGTGACCGGACGCGGAACGTATGTGTTAGATGTCAATCTGGATGTTCCCTCCGGCGTGAAGATCACCGATAAAAACGTGACCCAGGTAAAGCTCGTGGTGGATAAGACGCTCGAAAAGGAGCTTCCCTTGGTACCGGAGTTAAAATATACCGTGCAGGCTCCCTATGCGCTTGGCGAGGTCACTCTCTCCGAGCAAACCGTGACTGTGAAGGGACCGGAAACGGACTTGAATGCCGTCACACAGGCGGTGCTTCCGGTTAATCTGGGCAGTGTAAAGAACAGCGTGGAAGCTGTAGCGGACGTCATACTGTATGACAGCAATCGCTATGAGCTTCAATCCAAATACATCGTCATAACGCCGAATAAGGTGAGCGTTCATGTTCCGGTATATAAGACTGCCTTTTTTGGCATTCAGCCGGATATCGTATATGATAAGGAGCGCTTTGAGTATACCTTTACGCCATCGGCTGTGTATATCAAGGGCGCGGTGAGCGATGTGGAGGCTGTCACACTGTTAAAAACAAAGCGTACCCTCATCGATGCCGCCGGAGAATATGAATTGCAGCTCGTGCTGCCGGAGGACGTGGGGGCATATACCACGACTGCAGCAGATGAAAACGCACGTGTGGAGACCATCCGTTTGACTGTGACTGAAAAAGTACTGCCGCCGGAGGAAAACGACCTGAAGGATAACGATACACAGGAGAAAGCCAATGAATAACGCTCTTCTTTTCCGGGATATTCATGTGCCGGTGTCGTATCGGGATGAACAGGCGCACGATCAACTGGCACTTGAAAAAGCCCAAAAGCAATATCATCGTCTGTTTCGTGACCGCTTCGGTGCGGCGCAGTTTAAGATATTCAAACGCTCCATCGATGCAAGAGATAAAGAGGCGATTCGGCTCATCTATACCGTAGCGGCGTATCCGGAACGGGAGCCTTCTCGATCGCTGAAGCTTCCTGCAAGCGTCACACACTTAGATCGTTCCGAACCGGATTTTTCACATATAGTACCGGAGAAAACGAAAGGTGTCCATCCCGTGGTGGTAGGCTTCGGACCAGCCGGAATGTTCTGTGCGTATGCCTTGGCAAGGGTCGGACTTGCGCCTCTTGTCATCGAGCGCGGAAGCCGGGTCAACGAGCGCGTGCAAAAGGTGCAAGCCTATTGGCAGACCGGCATATTAGATGAAAACACCAACGTGCAATTCGGTGAAGGGGGAGCCGGGACGTTTTCGGATGGAAAGCTGCTCACCCGTATCCATGATCCCCTTTGTCATTATATCCTGCAAACGCTTGTCACCTTTGGTGCGCCGGATGAAATATTGTATTTGGCTAAGCCCCATATCGGAACGGACAAGCTGCGCCGGGTGGTTCAAAATATTCGCGAGGAGATCCTCCGTTTGGGCGGTTCTTTTTTGTTTGATACCACCTTTACCGGATATGCGTGTCATGCGGACGGCTCGGTCGCGTCTATCCAAACAACAGAGGGCGAATATCCATGCTCTGCGCTGTTTCTGTGTATCGGACACAGCGCACGTGATACCTTCGGCGTTCTGCAAAATGCCGGACTTACGCTTTCTCCCAAGCCCTTTTCCGTGGGCGTGCGCGTAGAACACCTACAAGCAGATATCGACCGTGCTTTATACGGCTCGTTTGCCGGAAGTGAGCTTTTGGGTCCGGCCTCCTATACGCTTTCGGCGAAGGTCGATGGTCGTGCCGTCTATTCGTTTTGTATGTGTCCCGGTGGTGTGGTGGTCGCATCTGCTTCCGAAAAGGGCGAGATCGTCACCAATGGCATGAGCTATTATGCACGCGATGGAAAAAATGCCAATTCTGCCATCGCTGTCTCTATTGCACCGTCGGACTATGGCTCAACGGTCGAGGGCGCTATCGCGTTCCAAAAAAAGCTGGAGACTGCGGCGTTTTCGCTTGCCGGAGGAAATGGAGCGGCTCCGATACAGCGCCTGGATGATTTTCTCTGTGGGGCAGGCGCACATGAGCCGACACGCATTCAGCCGACCTATACCGGCGGCACCTCTCTTTGCTCTCTTTCGAGTCTGTTCCCCGATGCTGTGACCCATACCTTACAGTCCGGCTTTCGGCTGTTTGAAAAGCATATCGAGGGCTTTTGTGCGCCGGACGCCATCCTTACCGCCCCTGAAACGCGTACCTCCAGCCCTGTGCGCATCGATCGCACTTCCTTTGGGGAGTCGGTGAGCGTTCCGGGCATCTACCCCTGCGGCGAGGGCGCTGGCTATGCCGGCGGCATTACAAGCGCGGCGGTGGATGGGCTTAAAAGTGCGCTTGCGTTTGCGCAAAGACTGCGTGACTCGGAATGATTGGAAATGTGGAGCATTGAGGTGAGAGCATGACCGCCATTGGAACGGTGATCGATGTGAAGGAGAATAGAGCGCGTGTGCAGGTGCTTCGCCAAAATCCCTGCACTGGCTGCAAGGGCTGTTCGGGCGGCGCGTGTCATGTGGAGCCGGTTTTATTTGAAATGCCAGAGCAAGCGGTGACGGTATTTGTCGAGACACCTTTCGCGGTGCATCCCGGCGACACGGTCGAATTATACAGTGAAAGCCGGTTCACCTTGCTTTTAGCCCTGCTTGTCTTTATTCTTCCGTTTATCCCGGCCGGTCTTGTAGGGCTCTTTGCGGCGGCACTGCTTGGGCATACTGTTGGTACTTGTGTTGGTGTGGTCGGTTTTATTGTTTTTTTTGTATATTTTGCTTTTCTTGCCGATAAATATAATGCCAAGCACCCCAAGACCCGTATTCGTAAAATTATAAAGGAGAGCGGACGATAGCGCCGCATACACAATGCATATTAAAACAACAGGAAATAATATATGGAATATCGGAAAAGCCGATCCGGTCGCGGCCGAGCGGCTGCAAAGGGCGCTCGGAATTTCCCGCTTTTTGGCGGAGCTGATCACCGCCAAGGGCTTTACCGAATCGGAAAGTGCAAAGGAATACCTAAACGGCTCCGTGGAACTGCTCCATGACCCGTTTTTGCTTCCGGATATGGATAAAGCGGTCAAGCGCATTCGTGCCGCCATACAAGCACAGGAGAAGATCCTCATTTACGGGGATTACGATGTAGATGGCGTAACATCCGTTTCGCTCCTTCTGCTATATTTGCGTGAGCAGGGCGCGGACGCGTCGTATTATATCCCGGAGCGTATCCGCGAGGGATATGGCTTAAATGCGGCGGCGGTCGAACGGTTCGCTTCGCAGGGCGTGAACCTTATTATCACGGTGGACAGCGGTATTACCGCACATGAGGAAGTGGAGCTTGCTTCATCCTATGGTATCGATGTGGTCATTACCGACCACCATGAGTGCCGCGAGGAGCTGCCGGGCGCGTGTGCCGTTGTCAATCCACATAGAAGCGACAGTACGTATCCGTTTGCAGAGCTTGCCGGCGTGGGCGTGGTGTTCAAGCTCGTGTGCGCCTTAGCCGGAAAAGAGAAGCTTGCGCACATCTGCACAAAATATGCCGATATTGCTTCTTTGGGAACGGTGGCAGACGTAATGCCGATCATCGGCGAAAACCGTGTCCTTGTACGTATGGGTCTGCAAAGATTGGAAAAGACCGCGAATAAGGGCTTGGATGCTCTGATTCACGCTGCTTTTTCAGATAAGCGTTCATCCAAAAATCGGGCTCTCACCACCTCCTCCATCAGCTACGGACTGGCACCGCGCATGAATGCTGCCGGGCGTATTGGAGATGTCAATCGCGCTGTCAAGCTGCTTGTGACGGATAATCGACAGGAAGCCGCCAATATTGCCGATTATCTTTGTGCCATCAATCGCGAACGTCAGCTGATCGAAAACCAGATCTTTGAGCAGGCTGTGATGTGCTTAGACAGCACGGATACCTACGAAAACGACAAGGTGTTAGTGCTGACCTCCGATTCGTGGCATTTAGGTGTCATTGGGATCGTTGCCTCCAAGCTGACCGATCGCTATGGACTGCCGTGCATCCTTATTTCTTTTGACGGTGACGTGGGAAAGGGCTCCGGTCGCAGTGTGCCGGGCTTTAATATCAACGAGGCCATTTCGCATTGTAAAGAGAAGCTCATCAAATACGGCGGACATGAGCTTGCCGCAGGATTGACCATCCGGCGTGAGAATGTCGAGGCTTTTCGCCGCATGATCAATGACTATGCCGTCTCTACCTTTGACTTTGACCATGTTCACACGGAATTGAATGCAGATATGGAATTGTCGGCGAACGATTTCCATTTGGAAAATGCATTGGAGGTCACAAGGCTTGAACCGTTTGGGCTACATAACGAGGAGC
>CAZAWG010000017.1:0-13272 GCA_964488785.1 uncultured Oscillospiraceae bacterium
GGCTCCGACATCTGGATATCGCGGATATTCACGCCGTCGATGGTGATCTCGCCGGAATCGATATCGTAAAAACGATTGAGCAGGTTCGTGATGGTGGTCTTTCCGGCACCCGTCGAACCGACAAAAGCGATTTTCTGACCCGGCTTTGCATACAGCGAAATATTCTTTAAGATGGTCTTATCGGGGTTATAGCCAAAGGTGACATTCTTCAATTCCACATAGCCCTTCATATCCGTCATGGGAGAAGCGTTTGGCACATCGGCCGGTTCTTCCTCCATATCGATGATGGAGAACACGCGCTCCGCACCGGCAAGAGCCGAGAAAATGGTACTCATCTGTTGGCTGATATTGTTGATCGGGAAAGAGAACTGGCGCGAATAGTTGGCAAACACCGTGAGTGCGCCCGGCATCATACCGCGCGTACAGATGAGAATACCGCCGATACCAACCGTCAGACCGAAGCTGATCTGGGAGGTATTGCCCATGATGGGACCCATGATACCGCCATAGAACTGCGCCATGAACTGCTTGTCGCGCAGGTCGTCGTTGAGCTCGCCGAATTCGGTCACGGAATCTTCCTCATGATTAAAGACCTTGATGACCTTTTGACCGGTGACGGTTTCCTCGATGTAGCCGTTGACCGCACCCAAGGCAGACTGTTGGGCGTTATAATACTTGCGGCTCCGTCCGGCAATGAGCATACCGCCTTTGGCAAAGATGGGCACGAACACGACCGTTACAAGCGTCAAGATCCAGTTGGTGGTGACCATGAAAACGAAGGTTCCGATCAAGGTGACCGAGCCGGAAATGACCGAAACGAGCGAGTTATCTAACATCGTTCCGATGTTATCAACATCGTTGGTAAAGCGGCTCATGATCTCGCCGGTGGGCTTATTATCAAAGAAGCGAACCGGGAGCTTCTGGAGCTTGGAGAACAGGTCGTTTCGAATGCGCTCCAGCGTTCCCTGGGAAACGCCTATCATCAGGCGGTTTTGCAGATAGGTCGCCACAACGCCAACCAAATATACGCTGATGAGTAAGATCAGAGCGGCAGCAATGTATATCATCACTTCACCATAGGCATACCGGTCTGCAAGCGAGGACAGCGCGGTGTCCATTTTCTGTGCAAAGCCGGAAATGATACCGTCTGAGAAGCGTTCCATCACACTGAGATTCGGCACTTCGTTGGGGAAAACATATAAGGTCAGCTTATTGATGATGGGCGCAAGCATAAACGAGCCGATCAGGCTGGTGACCGTGCTGACAAGCATGAGGATTAGCACGATGACCAGCTGCAGAGTATAGTCTTTTAAATAGCCAAGCAGGCGTTTGATGGTGGCTTTTGTGCTTTTGGGCTTACCGCCGCTGCCCATAGGACCTCTGCGGCCGGGGCCGGGACCCATCGGCATACGGCGCTTTTCCGGGGAGGCGGATGAATTATATTGCTTTTGCAGCTCTTCCAGTGTTCTTGCCATGCTTATGCCTCCTTCTTATGCTGTTCCATCTGGGAATCGTAGATCTCTTTATATTCTTCATTGCCGGCAAGCAGCTCCTCATGTGTGCCGACACCGGTAATACGTCCATCGTTCATCACGATGATCTGATCGGCATCCATGACCGAGGTGATACGCTGGGCAATGATGATCTTGGTAGAGTCCTTTAGTCCGGTGTGGAACTGCTCGCGAATTTTCGCTTCGGTAGCGGTATCCACTGCGCTGGTCGAGTCGTCCAAAATTAAGATCTTCGGCTTCTTCAACAGCGCACGTGCGATACACAGGCGCTGCTTCTGACCGCCGGAAACGTTTACGCCGCCCTGCTCCAGCTCAGTCTTGTAGCCATCGGTAAAGCTCTTGACAAAGCCATCGGCCTGGGCGCTTTCAGCGGCAGCTTCGACCTCTTGGTCGGTGGCGTTCTGGTCGCCCCAACGCAGATTATCCTCGATCGAGCCGGAGAACAGGATGTTCTTCTGAAGCACCATGCCCACGCCCTCGCGCAGGTTGTGCAGGCTGTAATCCCTGACGTTCACGCCGTCCACCAGAATTTCGCCGGAATCGGCTTCATACAGGCGCGGAATGAGCGACACAAGCGTTGTTTTTCCGCAGCCGGTCGAGCCGATGATACCCACTGTGGAGCCGGCCTTGATGGTAAGGTTGATATGATCGAGTACGCTGTCCTCGCTGTTTTTATAGTAGCGGAAGGTAACGTCCTTGAATTCGATATCGCCGCGTGTCACACAAAGCTCCTTATTGTGGGCGCTTATGTCGTTGATGTCCGGTTCTTCGTCCAACACCTCAGCAATACGTCTGGCACTGGCAAGCGCACGGGAGCTCATCATGAACATCATGGTGAGCATCATGAGGGAGTTCAGAATCTGGGTCACATACGAGATGAACTGGGAAAGGTCGCCCGGCAGCATGGCGTTCGCGCCGCCGCCCATGACAAGCTTCGAGCCCATCCATACAACGACAGCCGTGGTGATATTCATGATGAGTGTCATAAACGGACCGTTAAGAATAAGGATCTTCATAGCGGAAATACCGGAATTTTTCAAATCGGCATTGGCATCTTCAAACTTTTCGATCTCATAGTCTTCACGCACAAAGGATTTGACCACGCGCACGTTCGTTACGCTTTCCTGCACGGTGGAATTGAGCTTATCGACCTTCGTCTGCATGGCCGTAAAGCGCGGAAAGCCGGCACGGATGACCAAGAAAATGGTTATGACCATAAGAGGAATGGTCACGGTAAACACGACCGAAAGCGACGGACGAAGTGAAATAGCCATGATCAGTGCGCCAATGAGGATACCAGGTGAACGCAAGCACATACGCAAAAGCATATTGACAAAGTTCTGAATCTGTGTCACGTCATTGGTAAGACGCGTGACAAGCGAGCCGGTGGAAAACTTATCGATATTGGCGAAGGAAAACTCCTGCACCTTTTTGTATACATCTCTACGCACATCGGATGCATAGTTGACCGAAGCCTTCGAGCCGAAATACACACCGCCCACGCCGCTGGCCATCATGCATAAAGCAGTAAGCACCATGAGCCCCATATACACAAAGCTTTTGGAGACAGTCAATTCACCGGCAACACCGGCATTGATGATCTTACCCAAAAACATAGGCATAAGCACTTCGCCAATGACCTCACAGATCATACAAAGCGGACCTAAAATAAAATAAGTGATATACGGCTTGACATAATTAAGCCATCGTTTCATGTGATTCTTCTCCTTTCAAGGCTTCGGTCGGCAGCTTTCCCTCATAGGACAGCATAGCCGACTGCATTTTGTTAAGAAGCGTGGAAAAAGTATTCAGTTCGTCATCCGAAAAACCAGCAAAGACGACCTCTTCCAGATCCTCCGAAAAGCGCTTGGTCGTCTCCACGACCGAAAGAGCTTTTTCCGTGACCGAAACGGTATTGACACGGTTATCATACCGGTGCGCCTTGCGTGTGATATAGCCACCGGACTCCAATTTCTTCAAGGTCACGGTTATGGCGGCAGGGCTGATATCAAAGGTTTCTGCAATATCCTTTTGGGACAATTCTTTATCGCGGTTTGCGGCAAGATACATAAGGATCCTGTGTTGACTGCGATGAACGCCGATCTTTGCCATTTGACGTTCAAACAGACGTCGGTGCATCTGGTCGGTGCAGATAAATGCCTGTATTAAGGCATGGTGCGTTTCATAACGCGACATGAGCTCACTCCTCTTTACTCTTCAAAAATTAACACGTTAATTATTATACACCGCTTTTTTTGAAAGTCAATGCCTTTTTACGTTTTTTCACACAATTTCACGAAAAAATCACATTCCCCGAGCAAAAAGATACCGCTTCGCTCTATGAAGCGAAAGCGGCATTTTTTAAATAACCGAGCAAGGCTTCTTTCTCGTTTGGAAGTCGGTCGCTCATGACCTCGTTTAACAAAAGCGAAAGAGCGGTGCCGATCTGTTTTCCGGAAAGACCTGATGCAAGCAGCATATTGCCGTCCACCGCAAGCTGTGCAACTGAAGCACAGTCACCCGCAGAAAGAATCTCCTTCACAAGGGGAAGCAGCACAGCATTCTCACCGGTCGCTGCAAGAGCGGTTGCCGCATCGATACAGGCCGTCTCACCAAAGCGGCTCAAAAGAAAGCGCGCCTGAATGCGTGTTTGGACTGCACGCGCTTCCTCATAGGAAGCACGCATTTTACGCACACGCGAAGCAAAGAGCGTGGAGAAACGAAGGTGTGACAGAAGGGCTTCTGTATGTCCGCTCTGCGCTAAAAAAAACACGGCACGCAGACCATTTTCCCCCGGAACCGAAACGGTTCTCTGACAAAGCACCGCATATTCGTTTTCCGAAAGCGTAGCAAGCTCCGGAAGCACCTCTTCCAACACAGCACGGTGAGAAAGCATGAGCGCATTCAGCCGCTCCGGGTGTGCGGATAAAAACATTTTTTCGAATTCAGCCGTATGCCGCTCTGCAGAGATATGCTTTAGAAGTGGTGCATTTTGAATTGCTGCCACGGCTGTTTGCGCTTCTAAATCAAACCCTAACACCGCCGAAAAGCGAAGCGCACGAAGGATACGCAAAGCATCCTCGCCAAAACGCGCATGGGGGTCACCGATACAGCGGATCACACCGTGTCTTATGTCGTCCATTCCGCCAAATTGATCGATATAGCCCTCGCCCGGTGTATAGGCGATGGCATTAACGGTAAAATCCCGGCGCGAAAGGTCAAGCTCCAGCCGGTCGGTAAAGCTCACGTTATCCGGGTGTCTGGTATCATGATAGCTGCCCTCCACGCGAAAGGTTGTGATCTCGATGGGCGTTTTATCGTATAGCACCGTGACCGTCCCATGTGCAAGCCCGGTTTCCACCACCGTGTGTCCGGCAGCCTCAAAAATGGCTTTCACCTGCGAAGGAAGCGCAGAGGTGGTCACATCAAAATCGTGGGGCTTCCCGCCCATAAGCGCATCCCGGACAGCGCCGCCCACCACATAGGCGGCAAAGCCGGCTGTATGTAAGCGATCAAGCACATCCGGCATATACGTCGGCAGCTCCATTGGTTTATCCATTCCTCCTCCACCCTTATGCGTGAACCGTTTTTGGGGGACGGGTCTTGGGGAGCGTAGCTTCTGCCGGCTTTCTGCGAAGCCGCTTTTCA
The DNA here is from genome assembly GCA_964488785.1 of uncultured Oscillospiraceae bacterium. GTDB lineage: Bacteria > Bacillota > Clostridia > Oscillospirales > CAG-382 > UMGS882. Next base: position 5,160 of record CAZAWG010000017.1, read on the forward strand.
TGGGAGGCACGCATTTTTTTAAGCTTTTTTACAAAATACGGCTTATTATAGTGATCAAGCGCAAAGTACATCTCTGTTGCACAAAATAGCTCATCGCCTGTTTTATTGACCTTGATCATTTCGGCAAAGCTGCCGTGTGTGGGACAATCGCCGATCGTCAGAAAGTGGAACGCTCCGTTTTGGGCTTTTTCCAAGCGTTCCAACGGTTTGCCGCATTCACAGCAGATAGGCGCTTCAACGGACGTGTCGGAAAGCAGCTTATCGTAGCTTTCCACCGCCCGATACGACTTTTTATAGCGAATATTCTTCATATGCTCCGGGATGGTATCATCCTTAAACACCATCGCTCGATAAGAAGCAATGCCCCCCTTCAGATCAAGAGAAGCACCCACAAGGGCGGTATAATACGCGTCGGTCAGCGCATCGTGAAGCGGCTTATCGATCGTTATGCCAAAATGCTCCACAGCATAGGCAAGCGAATATTGCTTATTCAGATTCTCCGTCTGTGCGCAGAAGATCATCTGCAAATTGTAAAACGGAGGAAGCCAATCTGTGCTTAACCCAAAAAAGGCAAGATTATTGCCGAGTACGCCGATATCATCATAGCCCCAGGTCAAAAACACAAAATCCGTGCCACACCAGGCTCGAAAAGCAGCAATTGCCTTATCAAGCGTTACGGCATTCGACAAAAGTGCATCATCGATCCCGGTGAGCTTACGCACGTTATGATTGATGCGTCTTAGCCTCTGCGGCTTGACATTCGTCTCAAAGGTATCCGTGATCTCCAAAGCATCGTTCATGCGCACCGCGCCAATCTGAATGATCTCATTGGCAAGACAGTGTCCGTTTTCGTATTCCAATTTCATCCCCGGATAGGGCTGATTCCATTCCATATCCAAAACAATATAATTCATTATAAACCTCGATTTTTGTATATGGATATGATAACATATTTTTATGGGTTCGTCAAGTCATATTTGCAAAGCTTTTACGTTTTACGAAAATTGCCCTTACACACTTTCGCATTTCCTCCACCACAAACGGCACAAGGACAAGTCCAAGACAGAGCGCATAATGCACAGGCTCCAGCCGGATAAAGCCAAACGCTGTGCGTACCTTAGTAAATAACACCATTGCCACCAGAAGGACCGACACACCGCACGCACCATTAAGCTTTTTATTTCCAAAAGCACCGATACGAAGCAACGACCGCTCCGAGCGCATATTGTATGCCTGAACGAGCTGAGTCAAGGACAGCACGCAAAAAGCCATGGTCTGTCCGCCCGGTACGCCATAGGCTTCCCGACCGATCGCATAGGAAAGCAAGGTCAAAAGCGCAAACATACAGCCCTGTAGCACCACACGCACACCGAGTCCTTCTGCAAAAAGTCCTTGCGAGCGCGGACGCGGCTTTTGCTGCATAATCTGCTCTTCGACGCTTTCCATGCCAAGTGCCACAGCCGGAAGTCCATCGGTCACAAGATTGATCCACAATAGCTGCATAGCTGCAAGCGGTGCTTCACGCCATAAGAGCATGGCAAAGAAAACGCTGAACACCTCACCAAAATTGGTACCAAGCAAAAAGCCGACCACCTTGCGGATATTGGCATAGATCCCACGTCCTTCACGCACAGCATCTACGATGGTCGCAAAGTTATCATCGGTCAAGATCATGTCGGAGGCCCCTTTGGCGACATCCGTTCCCTTCCCCATCGCACAGCCAATATCCGCCGCCCCCAAGGCCGGAGCGTCGTTGACCCCATCACCGGTCATAGCGACCGTTTCGCCCTTTCTCTGCCATGCCCGGACGATTCGCAGCTTGTTTTCCGGCGAAACACGGGCATATACCTGTATTCTCGCAAGCTCATCTGCAAGCTGTGTGTCGGTCATTCCATCCAGAGCATTCCCGGTCACGATCGTTCCTTCCGTCAGGATGCCGGTCTTAGCGGCGATCGCACCGGCAGTTGCCGGATGGTCACCGGTGATAAGGATCGGTCGAATACCGGCACGTCTGCATTCTTCTACAGCTTGCGCCGCTTCCGGGCGTGGTGGGTCGGTCATACCGATAAGCCCTATGAAATGCAAATGTACTTCTAATTCGTCGGCATTTAGCCTTTTAGGAAGTGCCGACAGCTCACGCACACCGACAGCCAACACGCGAAGTGCTTCGCCACTCATGGCTTCAACGGCTGCTTTGGCACTTGCTTTAACGCTTCCCCGTTCAAAGGACGAAAGCATCCCATCAAACGCCCCCTTGACGATCACATAGAGCTTTCCTTTGTACCGGACCACCATACTCATACGCTTGCGAGTGGAATCAAACGGAACAACAGCCATCTTTTCGACTTCCTTGAGAGCCGGAGCCAAGCCAAGCTCCTCGGTCGCCTGCAAAATGGCCTTCTCGGTAGGATCGTCCGAAGTGGTGCTGCTTTGCGTATCGCCACAGCAAAGAGCCGCACAGGCAAGCAAGCTCCTTACCCCTGCATTCTTGTTTGACCGCAGCTCCATGAGCTGCTCGTTTTCCGAAGCATACAGGGTGGTCACACGCATTTGGTTCATGGTCAGCGTTCCGGTCTTATCGGTACATATGACCGAAGTGCCGCCTAACGTTTCGACAGCCGGCAAGCGCCGTATCAAGGCATTTTTCCGAGCCATACGCTCTACCCCTGCCGACAGAATGACTGTGACGATCGCCGGAAGTCCCTCCGGGATAGCCGAAACAGCAAGTGAAACCGATGTCATAAATATATCTAAAGGCTCATAGCCGCTTATTATGCCGAAGGCGAAGATCGTACCACATATTACGATCGCACCAAGCCCCAAAAGCTTGCCTAACCGTGCAAGCTTTTCCTGAAGTGGCGTTAAGGAGTTTATGCCCTCATTGAGCATCCCGGCAATTTTACCTATTTCCGTATTCATCCCGGTTGCAGTGACAATAGCCGTTGCGCTTCCATTCGTCATGCAGCACCCGGCAAACAGCATATTTACCCGATCTCCGACCGGCGTTCCCTCGTTTTGCACACGATATGCATTCTTTTCGACCGTTCCCGACTCCCCGGTAAGAGCCGATTCATCGCATTTGACCGCTTCGGCTGAGAGCAGGCGGGCGTCGGCCGCAATACGGTCACCGGGCTGTGGACAAAGGATATCGCCCGGCACAAGCGTTTGCGCACGGACCGACATAATCCTTCCGTCGCGCAGGACACACGCTTTCGGCGAACGCATTGTCTCCAAGGCCTCCAACGCTCGTTCGGCTTTTGCCTCCTGAGCTACACCGATGCAGGCATTGGCGATCACGATACCGAGAATCAGGATCGGCTCAAAGAATTCGGTCACTTCGCCGCTCTGCACGGCAAGTACGAAGGCAATGACGGCTGCGGCTAGCAGAATCAAAATCATGGCATCCTTAAGCTGGTCGAAAAATCGCTGTATATAGGTGCGTTTGCTTGCCTTTTTCAAGGTGTTTTCGCCATATTGTCCGAGCTTTGCTGCGATCTGCTCGGAGGAAAGTCCCTTTTCGGGGTCGGTTGAAAAATACGCCAGGACTTCGGCGGCAGTTTTGTTATAGAAGTGCAAAAAAATCCCTCCCTATGCTTTATCTCAGCATATGAGAGGGAAAGGAGAAAATATGATATCAGAATCGATCCTATTCGCCTGTCGCTCCATAATAGAAAGCGTCCTCCGGAAGGGTCACACCGACCGGCGCACTTTTTTGCTCATACAATGCGGTATAATAGGCTTGAAGCATATGCTTCATAGGCTCGCCGGTAATGCAGACAAGACCACAATACGGAAGCGCCTTTTCACCGACGGCTGAGGAAGCAAAGCCAATCTGTTGCGCAAAAAGCGCAGCGTCCGACACATTGTAGCTCACATAATTGACCGCATTCTGGTACTCCCTTAGCAACCAAGAGATAAATTCCGGATTTTTATCCACAAAGCTCTTTTGGGCTACAAACACGCTACGGACAAGAGGCAGTCCCGTCAGGCCTTCGTATTCCTTATTGAGATCAAATGCCATGCGCAATGTTTCATTTTCAAGAAGGGCTGCTGCGACAGACGGCTGTCCCAAAAGGGCAACGCTATCGGATTCGCCAAGAAGGGCAGTCACACATTCCGAAGCATCGTTTTTATACTCAAGCGTCACATCTGTTTCCGTATTTAATCCGGCAGCGGCCAGAAAAACACGAAAGCTATCCGCAAGAACACTTGATTTTCCGGGCACATAGACGGTTTTTCCGCGCAGTTCCTCCAACGTTTGGAGCGTACTTCCATTCTCCACAAGATACGCATCACTTAACGCACTGATGCCAAGTGCCAAAAAGGAACCGCCGCTCTGACTGTTTAATACAGCCGCCGATTCAACCGGAAGGACCGCGATATCGACCTTTCCTTCGGTTAAAGCGGCAAGCAGCTCATGATTGGTCGCGCAGGAAAAGTGATCACATATATAGCTTGCATCGCGAAGGCTATCCACCACTGCCTGTTGCGACAGCACCCGGATAAGCCCAAGGGATGACAGCTCACTCACCGAGGATACATTCACGACGACCGGCTCGGTCATTTTATGGGTCACAGCTTCATCCACACTTGTCGAAGAAAGTGGCTGTGAAAGTTCTTCCTTTTCGATGTCACCAACAGGGTTCTGCTGCACAGCACAGCCCCCCAACAGAAGAGCTGCGCCGACGAAAGTGACGATCATTAAAAGTCGGTGCTTTCTCGTAACCCCCGACGCGCCTTTCCGGCAAAAAGCACTAAAGCTCATAATCAACAGCGACCGAGGACACGGTATGCGCGTGCATATATGTCTTGACAACATCGCAATGATACGGATCCTTCTGGTAGTCGTCGAGCGAGGCACGGTCAGCAAGAGTGACCTGCAAAATGATATCATAAGAGCGTGCTGAGCCTAAAAAGTCTACGCCAACCTCCATATCGAGTATCTGCGGGACCTTGCCCTTCATGGAGAGAAGAACGTCTTTGGCAGCATTTTTTTCCTTTTCGGACGATTCGGCAAGCTTAAAGCATACAATGTGTTTCATAATGATACCTCTTTCTTATTTATTTAATTTTGACTGCCCGGCAGGATAAGATCAAAATCCACCACACGGGCAAGGATATAATTGGAAACGTACATTCCCTCCGGCGAAAAGGCATAGCCCTTTTCGGTTTTGACCACATGACCGCTCTGCAGATAGGGGCGTAAGCGGTCTAAGTAGATCTCCTCAAAATCACGTCCAAACCGTTTACGGAAAGCATCACAATGGACACCGGCCGCAAGGCGCATACGAAGCATGACGTATTCCGCCACACGGGAGGAATACGGAATATCGATATATTCATCGACCAAAGCTTCTGTTACGCTTTTTTCCGGGTCAAACGAATCGATATACAGTCCCACGTTTTTCTTGAGCGAAAAACGCTTGCCGCCGAAATAGGAATGGGCCGCCGGACCAAAGCCGATATATTCATCGCAGTTCCAATAGCGCAGATTGTGCTTGCAGGCATAGCCGCGGCGCGAAAAATTAGATATCTCATACCGGTGATAGCCGGCACGCTCAAGAAGTCCGGAGGATATAAAATACATACTCCGTTCGATCTCCTCATCCGGGAACGCAAGCTCCCCACGTTCGCGCCAGAACGGCGTTCCCTCCTCAACCTTCAAGCCATAAAACGAAATATGCTCCGGCTCAAGACTGATAGCGGTATTGATGTTATCGGTCACGGTCTGGAGTGTCTGACCGGGAATGCCATACATCAGATCAAGACTGATATTGGTAAAACCTGCTTTTCGCGCCAACGTGAACGCTTCGACCGCATCGGAAGCGGTGTGGGCGCGTCCGCAAATGCATAGATCGCCGTCATCAAAGGATTGCATACCAAGGCTTAACCGGTTGATACCGGCGCGGCGAAAGGCGCGAAGCTTGGATAGATCGACCGTTTTCGGGTTTGACTCCATGGATATCTCGCAGTTTTTTGACAGATGAAAGCAGCTTTTCAGAGCCTTCATCAGCCGCTTCAGCTGTTCGACCGAGAGCAGCGAGGGCGTGCCGCCTCCGAAATAAACGGTGGTAACAGCATAATCGGCGGTTTGCACGGCATATTCCTTCATATGTGCGCAAACAGCATCAATATAGGCATCCGGCACCGGCTTTTCTCCTTCCGGAACGGAATAGAAATCGCAATACCGGCACTTTCGGATGCAATATGGAATGTGCAGATAAAGACCGAGCGTTTTCATGATATGCTCCTTAATCCTCGTCGAACTTGAGCACAGCCATAAACGCCTCCTGCGGCACCTCAACACTGCCGAGTGAGCGCATACGCTTTTTACCCTCTTTCTGCTTTTCGAGCAGCTTTTTCTTACGTGTGATATCGCCGCCATAGCACTTGGCAAGCACGTCCTTACGCAGGGCGCGAACCGTTTCACGCGCAATGATCTTGCCGCCTATGGCCGCCTGAATGGGGATCTCGAACAGCTGACGCGGAATATTATCCTTTAGCTTTTCCACGATGCGTCTGGCGCGCGCATACGCCTTATCGGTATGCACGATAAACGAAAGCGCATCCACCATATCGCCGTTTAACAGAATGTCTAATTTCACCAGCTTGGATGGCTCATAGCCGGCCAAATCATAATCTAACGAAGCATAGCCCTTGCTTTTGGATTTGAGGGCATCAAAAAAGTCATACACGATCTCATTGAGCGGAAGCGTATAATGAAGCTCCGCGCGGTTGGAATCGATGTATTTCATATCCTTGTAAATGCCGCGTCTTTCCTGACACAGCTCCATGATACTGCCCACATATTCGGTCGGCGAAATGATGCTGGCCTTGACCACCGGTTCGCTGACGGTATCGACCTCATCGCCGGTTGGAAATTTGGTGGGGTTATCGATATAATACTCCTCACCGTTGGTTTTGCGTATTTTATAAATAACGCTAGGCGCGGTGGTAATAAGATCAAGATTGAATTCACGCTCCAAGCGTTCCTCCAAAATTTCCATGTGCAGTAAGCCCAAAAAGCCGCATCGGAAGCCGAAGCCGAGGGCGACCGAGGTTTCCGGCTCATAGGTAAGAGCCGCATCGTTAAGTGCCAACTTTTCGAGTGCATCGCGCAGATCGCCATACTTGGCTCCATCCGCCGGATAGATACCGCTGAACACCACCGGTAATGCCTTTTTAAAGCCGGGAAGCGGCGACTCTGTCGGGTTTTCCGCCGAGGTGACGGTATCGCCGACACGGGTGTCTCCTACCGTTTTGATGGCTGCGGTGATATAGCCAACATCACCCGCATGAAGCTCCGGACATTTATGCAGTCCAAACGGGTCTAAGAAGCCGACCTCGGTCACTTCATATTCCACGCCGGTGGACATCATTTTGATCCTATCGCCCACCTTGACAAGGCCGTCATATACGCGGATATACACAACAACGCCGCGATAGGAATCATAATAGGAGTCGAAGATGAGCGCCTTAAGCGGCGCATTCACATCCCCCTTAGGGGCCGGGATATGCTTGACCACCTGCACCAAAATATCTTCGATATTGGTGCCGGCCTTTGCCGAAACAGCCGGTGCTTCGTCTGCCGGAATGCCGATGATATCCTCTATTTCCGCACGCGTCCCCTCGATGTTCGCGGAGGGCAGGTCGATCTTATTGATGACCGGGATGATCTCTAAATCGTTATCCACGGCAAGGTAGGCATTCGCCAGTGTCTGCGCCTCAATGCCCTGGGTCGCATCCACAACAAGAAGTGCGCCCTCACAGGCAGACAGTGAACGCGAAACCTCATAGTTGAAGTCCACGTGTCCGGGGGTATCGATGAGGTTGAAGGTATACGTTTCACCCTCATAGTCATAGCTCATTTTGACGGCGCGCGCCTTGATGGTGATACCGCGTTCGCGCTCCAGCTCCATATCGTCCAGCATCTGATCCTTGGATTCGCGCAGCTCGACCGCATTGGTATGCTCCAAAATGCGGTCGGCAAGGGTCGATTTGCCGTGGTCGATATGGGCGATAATGCAAAAGTTTCGAATATGGGAAAGATCTCTATCGTTTGTGGGCATATTTTTCATCCTTACCTAAAAACATACTATATCAAATTATATTG
>CAZAWG010000018.1:0-13246 GCA_964488785.1 uncultured Oscillospiraceae bacterium
TTCCGGCACCATTCGGACCGATGAGCGACACGATCTCTCCACGATCGACCTCAAGCGACAGATCATTGACGGCTACCACGCCGCCGAACTGCATAGTGACATTCTCTAATCTCAGCACGTTCTCACTCATGGTCGCTCACCTCCCCTTTTTTCACACTCTTTTTCTTTTTGCGCTTAAAGAAGCCAAGGATGACCTCCGGTAATTCCTTTGAGCCCATAATACCACGGCGGCAGAACAGAACCATGATCATGATAACAACGGAGAACACGACCTTGCGGAAGCCCACGCGCAATAACGGCACATTATACGCGCCCCACGGCAGGTTGACCACAGTCGGGTTATCCAAAAAGCGCAGCCACCACTCACTGCACGCGATAAACAGGAAGGCACCGATGCAGGAGCCGGAGATCGAGCCGATACCGCCAATGACCACGATGAGAAGGATCTCGTAGGTCATAGCCGATTTGAACTGGCTGGCCTGGATAGAGGTCTGGAACATGGCAAGAAGCGCACCCGAAATGCCGGCAAAGAACGAGCTGATGCAGAAAGCGAGGCGTTTATGATGGGCAAGATTGATACCCATTGCTTCCGCAGCGACCTCATCGTCACGGATGGCCTTAAAGGCACGTCCATAAGTAGAATTGATAAGCAGCACGATCGCGGCAATGCATATGCCCGAAAAAATCAAGGCGAACATGGTGCCGGAAAGCTTATACGTCATATTGGTAAAGGGAATGGTGAAGGTCAGGGTATCTAAGTTCTGGAATTTACGAAGGATGTTGGAGCCATTGGTGATGGGACCGAGCGTTTTCCACTGAGCCAGCGCGCGGACGATCTCGGCAAAGCCGAGCGTTGCAATGGCGAGATAGTCACTCTTTAAGCGAAGCACCGGAATTCCGATCAGAAACGCAAAGATGGCCGCCACGATACCGGCAAGGATGATCGACACCAATACCGGCAGCTGAAACTGAATAAGACCGCCGTCAAAATACTGATACACGCTGGCACGAGCTTCCTGCGGAATGGTGAAGATGGCATAGGTATACGCGCCGATGAGCATAAAGCCGGCCTGTCCGAGCGAAAACAGCCCGGTGAAGCCATTCAAAAGGTTCATGGAAACGGCGACCAGCGCATAGATCGAGCCTTTTTTGATAACGGTAAACGCGATGTGCGTTGCCGGCAGAACCTGTTCAAGCACCGCCGTAAACGCGATTATCACAAGCAGTCCGATGACCGTAAACAACAGCCTGCTATTGAGCTTTTTCGTTTTCATCATATTTCCTCCCAGCCTTTTTCGTATCAGACCTTATCGGTGACCTTTTCGCCGAACAAGCCGGTCGGCTTGACGATGAGAATCACGATAAGAAGCGCAAACGTAAAGGCATCCGAGAAGGTCGTCCAGCCAAGGCCCTTGATGATGTTTTCACAGATACCGATGATAAAGGCACCGACCACCGCACCGGGGATCGAGCCGATACCGCCGAACACCGCTGCGACAAACGCTTTAAGCCCCGGCATAGCGCCCGAGGTCGGCGTAACGCCGGTGTAGTTGGAAAAATAGAGAAGGCTACCCACAGCGGCCAGGAACGAGCTGATAAGGAAGGTGGTACTGATGACCGAATTGATACGCACACCCATGAGCTGGCTTGTCTCGAAATCCTTCGAAGCGGCGCGCATGGCCATGCCGATCTTTGTGTAGCGGATAAGACATACAAGTGCAATGACCAAAAGGATCGTCAGCACCGGCGTGATCAGAGTCACGCGCTTAGTCACACATTCGAGAAGTACCTTTTCGACCGTTTCGCCGGTAGACGGATCGACAGTCGTAATGGTTCTTTCCTTCAACACGGTCACGGCATCGCTGATCCAGGGGATCTTCGGATAGTTCTGGTTCAAGCCGCCGGTGATGTAATATACAAGGTTCTGCAAAAGGTAGCTGACACCGATAGCCGAGATCATGACCGACATACGCGGCGCACTTCTCAATGGCTTGTATGCCACCTTTTCCGTGCAGAAGCCAAGCAAGACCGTAAGTCCGATCACAAGTAAGATCGACAACGCCAAAACCACGCCCGGCTGCTCCGGAAGGATACGTGTCAAATAGGTGGTCGCATAGACCATGATCACACCGGCCACCATAAAGATATCGCCGTGAGCGAAATTGATGAGTCTCAGAATGCCATAAACCATGGTATAGCCGACCGCGATGAGCGCATACTGACCACCGACCGAGATGCCCGCCAGCACATACGGCAGATTCTGATGGATCCATTCTAACATATAAGGTACCAAGCCTTTCTGTTTTCTTAATTCGAATCAAACAAAATAAATGCAAAATGCATAACGCATAATGCAAAAAAATCCGAGCGTTTGAAAATGCAAAGCGCAAAACGAATTAAGCCTTGAAAAATGAGCGATATGGTCGAAAAGGTGTGCGTCCTCGCTTGTCTCGCGTTTGGGAAAACGGCGCACGTTCTGACCTTATCAAGTCATTTTGCCTTGTGCATTTTGCATTTATTTTAGCACGCCGGCGGAGGCGGCAAAAAAGCCGTCTCCGCCGCAGAGTGGTTGCGGATAATTCTTAGCCTTCTACCTTCTGGATAGCTACAAAGTCCCAAGCACCGGTTTCGGTGTTTGCGGTCTTGATGTATGCGGCATCACGCTTAGCGTCGCCCGTCTCGTTGAATTCGATATGACCGGTCACGCCTTCGTAGGTAACGCCCCAGAGTGCTTCGTTGATGGCTGCGGGATCAGCAGAGCCTGCTGCCTTGATCGCTTCGAGTGCGGTGAAGTATGCATCATAGCCCATAACGGTCAGAGCAGACACAGTGTCGTCGCCGCCGTTGTTAGCAAGGTTGGTGGCATTGGAATTGATGAACGCCTTCATGCCGGCATCAAATTCCGGGTCGCCGCCTTCCTGATAGAAGGTGGTAACATAGATCGTAACATCCTTGCCCTTTGCGGCATTTAAGATAACGTTGGAATCCCAGGTATCGCCAGCCATGAGCGGGATATTCAGACCCTGCGAAGCAGCCTGCTCAATGATCAGAGCAGCGGCCTCGGTCGAGGACGGTGTGAAGAACACATCGCAGCCCTCGGTCTTAGCCTTGGTGATGTAGGAAGTGAAATCGCTGTTGCCTTCCTGGAACTCTTCGGCAATGACCTCGCCGCCAAGAGCTTCGAAAGCCTGCTTGAAGTAGTGTGCCAGACCGCCGGAATAGTCATCACCGAGCTTGGAGAGGCAGTATGCCTTGGTTGCGCCGAAGTTTTCCTTGGCATAGTTTGCATGAACAGTGCCCTGGAACGGATCGAGGAAGCAGATACGGAAGTAGTGGGTGTTGCCCTCCGTCACCATCGGGTTGGTGCAGGAAATACCGATAGCCGGAATGCCGCCGTTCTTGAACACATCGCTTGCTGCAATGGAAACGCCGGAGCCATAGGAGCCGAGAACCACAGAGCAGCCCTCGCTGACGAGCGTAGCAGCAGCCGTGGGAGCCTTATCGTTCGAGGATTCGTTATCAACCGGAACGAGCTTGATCTCATAGGTCTCGCCGTTGAGTTCGATGGTGTTGACAAGGCTGTTGGCATACTGAACGCCGAGAGCCTCCTGCTTACCGCCGGCTCCGTTGTCGCCGGAAGAGGGCTCAAACACGCCGATCTTGATGACCTTGGTGTCGGTATCGGTGTTGTTTGCATTTTGACCATCGGCTACCTTGTTGCCGTCATCGGTCGTAGGATTTGCGGGGGTGCAAGCGGCTAATGCGAAAACCATAAGAACCGCAAGCATGAGCGCTAAAAGCTTTTTCATGGTGTTTTCCTCCAAATGCTGTTAGTATTATCCATAGTATAATTAATTCTATAGATAACCTTATATGATTATAGCATAGGTTTTCCACTTTGTAAAGAGAAATATTGAAAATCTTGCGTTTTTTTGCATTTTATTCCCATTATACCGGTATTTTTCCTTGGCATAATGCACGATTTTTAACAAATGGGATTTCTCTTTTTATAATAATTTGTCGATAGCAAATTTCCCCTGCCGATCTCCCGGCTTTTGACGCCGATGCACTTCGCTTGTGTTACACAAATGTTAAATCGAACGGTTTGCTCTTGCTATTTCGGAGATAATCCTATATAATATAGAATAGAAATATATATTTTGGAAGAGAGTGAAGCATATGCCAGAAAATCGAAACGGAAAAACCGTGACCTTCTCTATTTCTCAATTGAAGGAATTGGAAACAAAGCAGGCAATGACAACGGTATATCATGCTCTGATGGAAAAGGGATATAACCCGATCAATCAGATCGTTGGCTACATTCTTTCCGAGGATCCAACGTATATCACCAATTACAACAATGCACGTGCGATCATTGCCAAGCTTGATCGTGACGAGCTGTTAAAGATCTTAGTTGCCAGCTATTTGGCTTATGCGACTGAGGATGACGAATAATCCGCAAAAGTATCCGGAAAGGAGCATGGGATATGGAAAACATTTTGACCTATAAGGGTCGTCCGGTCGTGCGTAATGCCAACAAAATTTATTATGGTGAACCCTACAATAAATCGATCGTCGTTCTGACCATCTTAGAAAATACCGGCGAAGGAGAGACTGCCCTTCCGTCTCGTATTCTGGTTCAATTACAAAGCACTGACCCGGCGCTTGCCATGAAAAAAGAGAAAATATTGAACGAGGTCGAGCGCAAGACCTTATCGGATGCTTTAAACATCGGTTCGGTCTGGTTAGATAAGCAGGAGGCTTAAACAGATTTGGTGGCTGTTCGACATAACAGCCACTTTTTTATTGATCGTTTTGAAAGGAGTTTTTTCATGAAATTGACCTATTACGGAACTGCGGCCGCAGAGGGCTTCCCCGGTATTTTCTGTGAATGCGAGGCCTGCAAGCGTGCGCGCAGCCTTGGCGGACGAAACCTGCGCAGTCGCTCACAGGCGCTTATCGACGAAGAGCTTCTCATTGATTTCCCGGCAGACACCCTATATCACGTATACACTTTCGGACTGCCGCTCCATAAGATACAGAATCTGCTCATCACGCACAAGCACCCCGACCACCTGTATCCGGGAGATCTTGTGCAACGCCAGATCGGATACGCCGCCTTAGAGGATGAAGCACCGTTACATATCTATGGCTCACAGCCCTCGGTCGATCAGATCTCCTCCACGCTGCAAAGAGCCGGCTGCGGAACGCAAAGACGTTGGGAATTGCATGAGCTTCTCCCCTTTGAAACACGCACCATCGGGTCCTACCAGGTCACCCCCTTAAAGGCTAACCACGATTTTGCGACCTATCCTTACATTTACGATATTGCCGATGCACATAAGCGCATTTTATATGGAAACGACACCGGGCTGTTCTTAGAGGAGACTTGGGACTATTTAAAGGAAGCACGTCCGTATTATTCCTTAGTTTCCTTAGATTGTACCGCCGGGAACATCGAGGTGAGCTACAATTGCCATATGAATCTGCGCCAAAACGCCGAAACCAAGGAAAAGCTATGTGCGCTTGGCTGTGCGGACGAGAAAACCATATTTATCTCCCACCATTTCACACACAATTGCCATGCGGTATATGACGATCTTGTCGCGCCGGCGGCTGAAAAAGGATTTCTTGTCTCATATGACGGAATGCAGATCGAAGTGTAAAACGCAAAACAGACGATGTCTGATTGACATCGTCTGTTTTTCTTTGTCTTTTTCTGAGCCATAAGCCCCATTGGGCGCATGGCGGACAAAGAACACGCGGACGGGTTCTTCGTCTTTTTGTCTAAACTAAACCGTGAGTTTTACGTCGGCGCTTTCGCCGGTTGCAGTGGAGCTTCCGCGCCGCCGTCTATTCGCCGAGATAGGCTTTTTTGACTTGCTCGTCGTTGATGAGGTCAGCGGCCTTGCCGGATAAGGAGATTTTCCCCGTTTCCAATACATACGCACGGTCGGCGATCGAAAGCGCCTTTTTCGCGTTCTGCTCGACAAGCAAGACTGTCGTTCCGTCTGCTGAGACTTCACGAATGATGTGGAATATCTCGTTCACCAGCAGTGGCGAAAGTCCCATAGACGGCTCGTCCATCAAAATGATCTTCGGGTTCGACATAAGCGCACGACCCATCGCAAGCATCTGCTGTTCGCCGCCCGAAAGCGTACCGGCGATCTGCTTTTTGCGCTCCTCAAGACGCGGAAAATGCTTGTATACATACGCAAGATTCTCATCAAAGCGCTTGGAATCGTGAAGTGTGAAAGCACCAAGCTTCAGATTATCAAATACCGTTAATTCCTGGAATATGCGGCGTCCCTCCGGAACGTGCGCCATGCCTAACGACAGAATCTTATGCGCCGGGGTCTTGATAAGGTCCGTGCCTTCAAACGTAATGCTGCCCGAACGTGGGGTAACCAGCCCGGTGATCGTGTGCAATATCGTCGTCTTTCCGGCTCCGTTAGCACCGATGAGTGCAATGATCTCGCCTGCATTAACTTCAAACGATATACCTTTGATGGCATTGATCATGCCATAATATACCTGTAGATCTTCTATTTTGAGCATTGCCATAGCATTTTCCTCCTTACTCGTCGTCGCCGAGGTAGGCGGTGATCACGCGCGGATCGTTCAACACGCTCGACGTCTCACCCTCTGCTAACACCTGTCCAAAGTTAAGCACCGTCAACTCCTCGCAAATACCGGCAACAAGCTTCATATCATGCTCGATGAGCAGGATGGTCATATCAAACTCACGGTTGATCAAGCGGATCGTATCCATAAGCTCTGCCGTCTCGTTCGGATTCATGCCGGCGGCCGGCTCGTCAAGAAGCAACAGCTTCGGAGAGGTCGCAAGCGCACGCGCAATCTCTAATTTTCTCTGTTTACCATAGGGAAGATTGCAGGCTAAAAGGTTACGTTCCTCTTTCAAACCAAAGATGTCAAGCAATTCCTTGGCACGGTCGCGCATAGCCGTTTCGTTGGCATAATGGCGCGGCAGACGAAGCATACTTTCCGTCGCCGTGCAGCGGTATTTCGGGTCGTTATGAAGTCCGACCATGACATTGCTGATGACCGTCATATTATTGAACAGACGAATGTTCTGGAAGGTACGTGCAATGCCCTTGTGGTTGATGGTCTCCTGGGTCTTGCCGGTCAAATCCTCGCCGTCCAAATAGAATTTTCCGGCGGTGGGCTGATATACGCCTGTGATCAGGTTGAACACCGTTGTTTTTCCGGCGCCATTCGGTCCGATCAAGCCATATAGCTGTTTTTTTTCAATGGTAATGTTGACGTCATACGCCGCCTTTAAGCCACCAAAGGTGATACCGAGTCCCTCGGTTCGGAGCATAGGCTCACTCATTTGCGGTCATCTCCCTTCGTGTCATCGGCGCGGGGCGCGTTCGGATTGATATCGGTGGTGAGAATAGCATCCATGTCGATCTTGGTCGGGACACGATCCCAGGACGCTTCGTCATCCTTGAAGCGTGCCGGATCGGACACCTTTTTCTTAGCACGGTGCGCAAACAAATCTGAAAAACGAAGTTTATCACGTAGTCCCTGGAGTGCCGGCGCATTGCTGAATATGACCATAAGGATCAAAATCAGTGCATAGACCAGATAACGCAGTGCCGCAAGCTCGGCAGGAACATAGCTTTGCAACAGATAGTTGACGATCGGAATAAGGACAGCCGCTATGATGGAACCGGTCACACTGCCCATACCACCCAAAACCACCATGACCAAAATCTCGATGGAGTAGTTATAGGAGAAGAAGGAATACAAGACCGTTGCGGTATAGTGGCTGTAGATAACGCCGGCAATTCCGGCAAAGAAAGCAGCTAAAATAAAGACGAACAGCTTGTAGAAGGTGACGTTGATACCCATGGCTTTCGCCGCGATCTCATTATCACGGATAGCGGTCACAGCGCGACCGTGCTTGGAGCGGATGAAGTTTTGAATAAGGAACAGCATGATCAGTGCCACAACTAAAGTGACTACGTACAGTGTCGGACGATTGCGGCTATCATACTGAACAGCGGAGGTTTGCAGACCCATTGCGCCGCCGAAGAGCTTCTGGTTTTTGAACACGTTGCGCACGATCTCACCGAACGCAAGCGTCACGATCGCCAGGTAGTCGCCCTTCAAGCGCAGGCTGGGCAGACCGATGATAAAGCCGAATACCGCCGAAACGATACCGCCAACGAGCATGGCAAGAATCAGGACGACCAGCTTATTCGGAATGACCTTACTCATAGCCACAGCAAAGTAACCGCCGATATAGGCACCAACACACATAAACCCGGCATGACCAAGGCTCAACTCACCCAAAAAGCCCACAACGAGGTTCAGGGAGACCGATAAAATAATGCTGAAGCCGATCTGGGTAAACAGCCGGGCATAGGACAGCTTCAATTCGCCGGCAAAGAACATTCCAAGACCGATGACCAGAATGGCAAGCACCAGCAAATAGTTGATGGAATACTTAAGCTTAAAGTCTTTTTTCGCCGATTTAAAATAATTTGCCATGCTTACACCTTCTCTCTGATCTTTTTACCAAGGATACCGGTCGGACGGACTAACAGAATAACGATCAAAAGGCTGAATTCAAGGGCGGTAGTGTATGGTGCAAGCACCGGAACACTAAGGCACAGCTTTTCGATGACGCCCAACAAGATACCGCCAAGCATAGCCCCCGGGATCGAGCCGATACCGCCGATGACGGCTGCCGTGAACGCTTTGATACCGGGCATAGCACCGAGTGTCGGCTCTGCATTCGGAATTTGAAGCAGATAGAACATTCCGGCGAACGCCGCAAGAGCCGAGCCGATGGCAAAGGTGACTGTGATGATCCTATTGACGTTGATACCCATCAGTTTTGCCGCATCTCTATCCTCAGAAACAGCAAGCATGGCGCGACCGGTACGGGCAAAATTGATAAAGAGTGTGAGCGCCACCATGATAAGCGCTCCTGCGACCAATGTCACCACGGCCGAGGTATTGATACCATGCGCCTTTAAGAAAGCAATATCCGGCAATTTCCAGCCGTCCACCGGCTTGGATTTGGATTCAAAAATGAGCTGTGCCAGACTTTGTAAGAGGTAGCTGACACCAATGGCAGTGATCAAAACTGCAAGTGGGGAAGCACCGCGAAGCGGTTTATATGCCAGCTTTTCAATGAGCACACCGAGCAGGGTGCAAACCACAATGGAGGCTATTACGCCGACAAGGGGAAAGCCGGTGGTGGTCATCGCCACCAGAATAGCATATGCGCCCACCATAATGATATCGCCGTGCGCAAAGTTTAACATTTTTGCAATACCGTATACCATCGTGTAGCCGAGCGCGATCAGGGCATAGATACTGCCGAGACTTAATCCGTCTATCAATGTGATCATAGTGTTTTCTCCTACCTGTTTATTTTCCCATTCGGGAAGGATGCCTATTTTGATTTTTCACGGTCGGAAATCAGTCTTTCCGAAAAGACCTTCGCACAAAAGCGTATTTCTTCCGTATATGCCAAAACGGCGAAAGAACTTTCGCCGAAAAAAACCAAAATACGCACATAATAACGGAAAAATGGGTCTGTCGCTGTCAGCAGACAGACCCTTTTCCGCAACGAACGAACACCTCGAACGTCTGATTACTTATTTAACTCAACAATGACCGGGATCTTGTTGCAGGCACCGCTGGTTTCCCAGGTCATAGTACCGGTAACACCGGTATAGCTGAAATCAGCCGAAGTGATGACCGGAACGAGCATCTCGCAAAGAGCGGCAGGATCGATGGTAACATCGTTGACGCCGGCCTTCTTCATAGCTTCGTAAATGACCATAACAGCATCATAGCCATCCGCAGCAAACTGGTCGGGGAGCTTATTGTACTTTGCCTGATAAGCTGTAACAAAGCTCTTGACATTGGTTTCTTCGCTATTTACATCGAACGGGGTGATGTAGCGGATGAGGTTGGTAACGGTGTCGTTGATCTGATCGGCAATGCCATCAAGACCATCGCAGCCGAACAGAACAGCTTCGCTTCCCTTAGCTACGGCAGCCTTGGCTACAAGACCTGCCTCGGTGTAGTAGAACGGAAGGAAGATAACATCGCAATCCTTAAGAGCTTCGATCTGGGTGGAGAAGTCCTTCTTATTTTCTGCATCGAAGGTCTGGAGGCTGTATTCCTTGCCGAGGTTTTCCATTTCTTCCTTGAAAGCCTCGTAAATACCGGCAGAATAAGCATCGCTGGTATCATAGATAACGCCGACCGTCTCATAGTTCTCGCTGATTTCTTTAGCAGCTAAAACACCCTGGTCCGGGTCACCGAAGCAAACGCGGAAAGCGTTATCGCCGGTTTCGATTACATTTGCGGCAGAAGCAGAGGGAGTGATGAAGAAGAGGTTATCCTGAGCGGCCTTTGAACCGAAGGCTGCGCAGGAGCCGGAGGTAACAGAGCCGAGAGCGACCTGCATACCAGCCTCATACAGCATATCGTAACCGGAAGCAGCATCTGCGGCAGCTGCCTTGTCATCCTTCATATCGAGCTTGAAGTTTACGCCGTTGAGACCGCCGTTGGCATTGATCTCTTCGATAGCAAGGGTAGCACCCTCTTGGACGGAGATACCGTAGCTGGAGTTATCGCCGGTAAGCGGACCGGTGCAGCCGATCACATATTCGGTGTTGCCGGCAGTGTAGGAATCACCGTTTCCGGCGTTTCCGCCATTATCATTGGTGTTGTTGTTGCAGGCGGCAAGTCCCAATGCGGCACAAGCGGCAAGCATGACAGCTAAGAGCTTTTTCATAGAAAATTCCTCCAATATTTCTGCACAGAGTGCAGTTAAAATCGGTATAATGTCAACGATCATACCATACGATATATATTACACGTATTTTTTCGGTTTGTCAAGTGGTTATGCGAAAAATATACATTTTCACGCAAGGTTTCTGCATATTCAACCGGCTTTTTGTATATTTTCGCACAGTTTCTTCGCTTGTCCGAGGAGGGGTAGAATGTTCTTTTTGTTTCTGCAAAAAGAGCCAAAAAGCAGTCATGAGGACTGCGGTCCTCTTGACTCCGGGGGTACGGTTCAAATCTTCGGCAAGAGCGGATTTTGATGAAAACGTAAGTGTAGTGCATTTTATTTGTTTAGCAGAAACAAAAGTGTATCAACATTTGCCGAGGAGGATTTGAACCGGTTCTAAGGGCACAGGCTACAGCTAACGCAAGAGCCGCGATTTTCTAAAGGGCTTTTACCTTCGAGCTTACAGTAGGAAAGTATGCGGAATCCGCATAGTACACGTTAGCGGGGGTGTGCGGAGCTCTTTGTCTTTTTGCCTTTTCATTTGAGCTTTAGCGGTGGCGTTTATGCCGCCTAAATGGGCAAAGGGCACGCGGTTGCCGTGCCCGTGAGTTATGCTGTGGGGCTTTCCTGCGCACCAACTAAACGCGGAAGATGAGGTCGGAGTAAGTGGGAACCGGCCAAACGTCGGTCGATACACGTTCCTCGGCCGAATCAATGATCTTGCGCATGGCTTCCATGTCCGGTATGATCACATCTCTATAATAAATACCTGTCTCATGTGCCGTGCCAGTCGGAACCGCTGCAAGATCGGCCGTCAGCTTGCCCGATAAGCGGTACAATTCGCCTTGCGCACTTGAAATCTCACGCAGCTCCGCTTCCTCCATCGTCACATCAATGCCTTCCAATACCGCTTTCTTGGCGGCAAGTGCCGTTGCAAGATCGGTCGTGTAGGTGCAAAGTGCCGGAAGAATCTGCTTCTTCACCATATCGCTCAACGTCAATGCTTCGATGTTGATCGTCTTGGAATACGTCTCGGTCAGTATCTCGGTACGGGAGCGCAGCTCCTTCTCCGTAAATACACCATGTGCTGCAAACAGCTCCACATTCTTCTTATCCACAAAATGCGGAAGTGCATCCATGGTTGTCTTATAATTCAATAAGCCGCGACGCTCTGCTTCCTCCTGCCAGGAATCTGCATAGCCGTCTCCATTGAAAATGATACGCTTATGTGCGGCAAGTGTGCGGCGAATGAGTGCATTGAGCGCCTTGGTGAAGTCCTCGGTACCCTCCAATTCGTCGGCAAACTGCTTTAGCTCCTCAGCTACGATGGTATTCAGAATGATGTTCGGTCCGGAGATCGACATATTCGAGCCTAACATACGGAATTCAAACTTATTACCGGTAAAGGCAAAGGGAGAAGTACGGTTGCGGTCAGTGGTATCCTTGGGGAAGTTAGGAAGCACATGAACACCGATCTCTAACGTCTGCTTTTCGCCGCCCTTGTAGTCGGTGCCTTCGATGATGGACTCGATGATCTCCTCTAATTCCTCGCCCAAATACATCGATACGATCGCAGGAGGCGCTTCGTTGGCACCCAAACGATGATCGTTTCCGGCGCTGGCCACCGAAATGCGAAGAAGATCCTGATATTCATCAACTGCCTTGATGACGGCCACTAAGAACAGCAAAAACTGAGCATTTTCATACGGCGTTGTACCGGGATCCAATAAATTCTGCCCTTTATCGGTCGAAAGCGACCAGTTGTTGTGCTTACCGCTACCGTTTACGCCCTCAAACGGCTTCTCATGAAGCAAGCAGACCAATCCATGGCGTTCTGCGACTTTTTTCATGATCTCCATGGTCAACTGGTTATGGTCGCTGGCAATATTGGTAGAGCTGAAGATGGGGGCAAGCTCATGCTGCGCCGGAGCTGCCTCGTTATGCTTGGTTTTAGCATACACACCAAATTTCCACAGCTCCTCGTCGAGGTCGCGCATATAAGCTGCGACGCGTGTTTTGATCGAGCCGAAATAGTGATCTTCCATTTCCTGACCCTTGGGGGGCTTGGCGCCGAACAGGGTACGTCCGGTAAACATCAGATCCTCTCTTGCTTCGTAGTAGGCTTTATCCACCAAGAAATATTCCTGCTCAGCGCCGACTGTGGTGTTCACACGGCGCACAGAGGTATTGCCAAACAGGCGAAGCACGCGCAGTGCCTGCTCATTGATGGCTTCCATGGAGCGCAACAGCGGTGTCTTTTTATCAAGCACTTCGCCGCCATAGGAGCAGAAAATAGTTGGGATATATAGGGAACCATCCTTGATAAAGGCATAGGAAGTCGGGTCCCAGGCGGTATAGCCGCGTGCCTCAAAGGTAGCACGCAAACCGCCGGAGGGGAAGCTGGAAGCATCCGGTTCGCCCTTGATCAGCTCTTTACCGGAAAAGTCCATGATCACC
>CAZAWG010000019.1:0-13209 GCA_964488785.1 uncultured Oscillospiraceae bacterium
AAGATATTCATGCCGCGGTCAAACGCCAGATATTCGGCTGCCGTCAGCGCACAGCGCGGCGTGATGATACGCTCGATAATGGGGTCGTTGGACAGATTTAAGAACATCACGACCTTACTTGACACGTTGGCATCCTCAAAGGTTTTGCGGAAATATTGCGCTACATCGTTTTTCACACCCATGGCGGCAAAAACGATAGCAAACTCTTCTCCATCCGAAACAGTGGCCTGCTTGGCGATCTGCGCCGCCAATTCATTGTGCTTCATGCCGTAGCCGGAGAAAATGGGCAGCTTCTGTCCACGCACCAGTGTTGCCAGAGCATCGATGGCCGAAATGCCGGTCTGGATGAAGTTTTTCGGATATTCACGGGACACCGGATTGATGGGCGCACCGTTCACATCGCGCACGACCTCCGGATAAATGGCGCCAAGACCATCGATGGGACGCCCCAGCCCATCAAACACGCGCCCTAAAATTTCAGGCGAAAGCGGCAGCTCCAACGGAGAGCCCTCAAATATCGTTTGGATATTGGAGGCATTGATACCGCGCGAGCCTTCGAACACCTGAAGGGTCGCGCTGTCGCCCTCGAGCTTGACCACGCGGCCTGTACGCTTTTCGCCGTCCGGGAGGATAAGTGTGGCGACCTCATCGAAGGAAGCCTCCGGCGCACCGTCCACCGTGACAAGCGAACCGTTGATCTGCTCGGCCTTCAAATGGATGATCTTCATGCTAATCCCCCTCTTTGCGCGATCAATGTATCTAATGCGGTATCGATCTCCTCGGCATAGCGGTCGATGAGCGAAAGGTCATCCTCCGGCACATCGTGTTTCATGGCGATCAGCTTTTCGGAAAGTCCTAACGCAAGAAGCCTTGACATAGGGATTTGAAGCGAAACCGCATCGCGCATTTTGTGATAGTATTTCAAGATAACGTGCATCATGGCAAGCTGCTTTTTAAGAGGAACAAAGGCGTCGTTTTTGCCGAAATACTCCTGTTGGAGGAAGCCAGCACGAATGACGTGTGCTATCTCGATGATCAGCTTCTGATCGTCCGGAAGCACATCGGCTCCAATCAGCTTGACGATCTCCATGAGCTTATTTTCCTCCATGAGCAGAGCGCACAGCTCCTCACGGCAATCTAAGAAATCCGCACCGACATTTTCGTGGTACCATGCCGCAAAATCCGGCACATATTCGCTGTAGGAATCATTCCAGTTGATCGCCGGAAAATGTCGCGCATAGGCTAAGGTCTTATCGAGTGCCCAGAAGCAACGGATAAAACGCTTGGTATTCTGCGTGACCGGCTCGGAAAAGTCTGAGCCCTGTGGGCTGACCGCGCCAATGATGGAAACCGAGCCATCCTTTCCGGACAGCGTTTTCACCCGTCCGGCACGCTCATAGAATTCCGCAAGTCGACTGGGCAGATACGCCGGGAAGCCCTCATCTGCCGGCATTTCCTCCAAACGTCCGGATATTTCGCGCAGTGCTTCTGCCCAACGCGAGGTCGAATCGGCCATAATGGCAGTATCATAGCCCATATCGCGATAATATTCGGCAAGTGTGATACCGGTATACACCGAGGCTTCACGCGCCGCGACCGGCATATTGGAGGTGTTGGCGATCAGCACCGTGCGATCAAGCAAGGGATTACCGGTTTTCGGGTCGATCAGCTCGGAAAACTCGGTCAAGACCTGTGTCATTTCGTTTCCGCGCTCGCCACAGCCGACATAAATGATGATATCCGCATCGCACCACTTGGCGAGCTGATGCTGGGTCGTGGTCTTTCCGGTTCCGAAGCCGCCGGGAATGGCAGCTGCGCCACCCTTGGCAATAGGGAACAGCGTATCGATGACACGCTGGCCGGTGACCAACGGCGTATCGGTCGCAAGACGCTCTGCTATGGGGCGCGGCGAACGGATCGGCCAACGCTGTGCAAGGGTCAATTCATGAAGCACACCTGCCCCATCGCGCAGCTTTAGGACTGTATCCTTCACGGTATAGTCTCCATCCGGAGCGACCCATTCGACCTTTCCCGAAAGCACCGGCGTGAGCATGGCTTTATGCGTGATCACGGCAGTTTCCGGCACGGTCGCAAAGACCTGACCGCCGGACAGCGTATCGCCGACCTTAACGGTGAAGGTGGTTTTCCATTTTTTCTGTGTATCGAGCGGCTCCAGAGAAGCACCTCGGCCGATAAACGCGCCAAATTCCTGTTCCACGGCGCGAAGCGGACGTTCGATACCATCAAAGATACCGCCCATGATGCCCGGTCCCAACGTCACGCTGAGCGAAGCACCCGTTCCGCACACCGGCTCTCCGGCGCGAAGGGAGGTCGTCTCCTCATACACCTGGATGGTAGTGAGATCACGCTCGATGCGGATGACCTCGCCGATCAAGCGCAGCTTTCCGACATAAACCATTTCAAGCATACTTAAATTTGTACGCCCTTTGACGGTCACGACCGGTCCATTGATCCCATAGATCACAGTATTTTCTCTATTCTCTGTCACCGATCTCACCCCTTTGTCCCTAAGCCACTCGTGCCGAGAAAGCTTTTTTGACACGCTTCAAAGCGTGCGTCCAGTGTATCGTCTGCCACCGCTTCCGCCTGTGGGAAAAACACACGAAGCCCGCCGGAAATGCTGTCATCCGTCTCAAAGCGCACCTCGCGCCCAAATGCTTCCCTCACCAGCGGCTCAAACGCCTTGTCAGCCGAACGCATGAAAACGACGGCTTCCGACGGATAGAGTGCCGCCAACGCCTTTGCACTCTGTTGGAGCATGGAGGCATATCCGGCTGTTTGCGTAAAGGCACACAGCTTTTCCCGAACCTGCGTGAACACCTCCTCGGTGATATGTCCGCGCAATGCTGCCAATCCCGCTTTATACTCCGTTTCCAGTGCCGAAGCCTTTTTTCCGGCTTCTATGCGCTGTTTATCCAATTCATACCGGATCCGGCTCTCATATTTGCTTTTGATCTCTGCCTCTAAGGCCTTCACCTTTTCGTCATACAGCGTTTCTGCCTGCGAATGCAGACGCTCGCATTCGCGCATACTCTGACCTTCGATGCTGGCAACGATAAGGCTCGTGCTGTCGTCGATCTGTTTTTCCATGACACGCACTCCTTTCTACAGGCTGATACCGATGGTTGCGCGGATATAGTCGCTCAAAGCGCTTCCGCTTTCCCCGGCGTTTCGGCTGTCGGGTATCTCCACCACGACCGGACGGTTTCCGGCTTCCAAAGCGGACAGCCTTTCCGGGCAGAACGAACGCACCGAACGGGTGATGAACAAAATGCCGATCTCCGGATCCGAAGCCGCTTTTTCTAACGCCTCTGCGGCGCCTGCGGCATCGTGTACAAGCGAAGAATCCACACCGGCAAAGCGCATTCCCACACAGGTATCCGCATCATCGGTAAGTAAGAAAAATTTCACGGTTTTCCGCTCCTCTCAAACGGTCTTACACCTTTTGAAGGATAAGGATAGCGATAACGACACCATACAGCGCGATGGATTCGCCAAGTGCCACGAAGATGATGGATTTACCGAAGCTCTTGGGGTCCTCGCTGGTAGCTGCGATAGCGGCAGGCGCACCGGCTGCAACGGCGATACCGCCGCCGATACCGGCAAGACCGGTAACGACACCGGCTGCAAGAAGACCCATGCCCTTTGCCATGTCGTTTGCGCTTTCAGCGGCTTCTTCAGCCTCTGCGGCTGCTACAGGCTCTTTTTCGGCAGCAGGAGAAGTCTCCTCAGCCGGAGCAGCAAGCACCGACACAGAGGTCATAGCGACCATGGCAATGAGAGCGGCAAATGTGCCAACATTAAAGCGAAGTGCTTTACGCGCATTTTGACCGGCGCACACCTTTTTGAAGGCAAGTACAGCGGAATAGAGAAGAAGAGCGGGGATAAGCACGAGAAGCGTGCAAAGAATAAAAGAAGTCATGATCATAGTTCCTTTCGTTTTTAATTATTTTTTTATGTGTTTTACGCTTTAGTTGCATTTTTTGAGGATTTTTTCACGCGAACCGGGTCGAATTTCTGTCCATCGCCAATGTAGAAGCGGCTGAACATTTCATAATATTCCAGACGAAGCGCCTGAATACCCGTCAACAAGCCCTCCAACGCAATGACGAGTATATTTCCCAACACGATGACGACCGGGTTTTCATTAGCCCCGGCAAGGGAGAACACCACCATCATCATACCGGCGTGAACAAGCACAAACGCGCCGACACGCAGGAAGGATACGGTATTACTCATATACGAAAGAATATATTCAATAAATTCGAAAATATTCTGGAGTAAGAAATCCACAAGGCTTTCGGGCTTTTCAAAGTGGTGACGGTCGATCGCCTCGATGAATGGCTCTTTGACGATCAGGATGACCGCGCACACGCCAATGAGAATGCCGCAAAGACCCGCATCAAACGGAGCCGGCCCCTTCATAAAGGCGGAAGCAAGGTTGGCGCCGCAGGCATACAATACAAGTCCGCATAACCCGTTTTGGCTAAGAAGTGCTTCGCCAAAGCATTTACGTTTGATACAGCCCACGATGTTGAGTAGGATAGCACACATCACAAGCGCTACACCAATGCCGATAGCGATGAGCAGCACCAGGTTGACGCTTTCAAACACCTCGATTGGCTTTCCGCTCCAGCCGAGCGCATGATATACCGGGTCGAGCAAATGCTCATAGCCGAACACCGAGCCGAAGATAAAGCCAAATACCATCGAAGAACAGCCGCAGGGGATCAAGATCTTTCCGAGTGCCATGCCCTTGAGCTTCCACATGAGTGCGCCCACGATGGCAAGCACAAGTCCCTGTCCCATATCGCCGAACATCATGCCGAAAAGAATCGTGTAGGTGATGGCAACAAAGGCGGTCACGTCCAAATCGTTGTAGGAGGGCGTGCCGTACATATCCACATAGAAGGTATACGGCTCGACCAGACGACCAAGCAACTTTGCAAAGCCGGTCACGCGCACAGGCGGACGAACCTTCAGTGTCTCATCCGGTTCGCTGATCTCCACGGTCGCTTCCACATTTTTGAGCTGCTTTTCGAAGGCAGCGGCATTTTTCTGCGGCACCCAGCCGGCAAGGAAGAAGTATTCCCTGTTGTGATATGCCAGCGACTGCATTTCAAATTTTGCATTATCAAAGCAAAGCTTGGAATAATACAGATTCATGCGATGCTCCTCGCGCTTGCACAGCTCCTTTGCCTTTTCATCCAGCTCCTCGATCTGCTTGCGCACCACCTCGATGTTGTTCTGCAAGCCCTCGATCAATTCGCCCACCGTTCCGGTGACATCCGAACGGAAGATCTTCTGGAAAAACAGCGATGCAAATACGCCATCCACCTCAGACGAACGCTCCTTTGGAGCAAAATACACGCCCCAGCACTCGTCCGCTTCCACCGAGCAGGGGAAAAAGCGGATATAGGGATGCTCCTTTGCATATTCCGACAGCCTCTCATAGGCGGCGCGGGGCATATGTCCAAAGCGCGGCTTGACATAGCGGCAGGCACCGATCTCACCGAGATCGACCTCTAAATTTTTGAAGTGGCTGTAGTTGCTTATCGCCTCGTTACACAGCTTGATCTGTTCATCCAACGCTTTTTTTTCATCGGCATAATTTTTGAGCCGTTCACCGAACTCATCAAAAAAGGCGGCCTCTTCGCCGATATCACCGGTCGGTGCTTCATGCGTATGCACGTGTAGCCGGATTCCGGCGCTGGCGGCCAACGTCTCAAGCTCTGCCATTTTCTGCGAAGCGGTATTTTCACCGTCAAACGGCTTCAGCCCCATGCCGGTCGAATAAAAGCTTTCGGCCTTTTCCGGCTGGAACACACCGCTTGCGCATATTTCCTCAAGCGTTTGGTCAAACGTCTCTAAGCGACCGCTGATCTTGACAACGCTCATTCTTTCAATTGCCATAGAAGTGCGAATCTTCCTTTCTTTCTGTTTTTATCGGCTTTTCCACCACATTTATCGGATAAGCAAGGCCTGCATTTCCGTCGGCTCCGCTCCCATGCCGATGCCTTCAGCCAACAGGATCAGATTATCCGCTTCTGCCGAAATGCACGCGCTGTAGCAAAGAGCAGTCAATGCGGCAAAAGAGGTAGTCGAAAACGCCTTGCGGCAGATGTCGTATATATATTGCCGTGTGAAAAAGGCTGCATGAGAGCCTTTTAACAGCTCGGCCGCTTTTTTGTAGCAGCCTTTTTCCAAAGCCTGCACAAACGCCTCCGGTCCTGCCGCGTGTTCAAGGCTTGCCCGGTCTGATGGCGTAAGGCGTGTCAACGATGAACGATATACATGGAGCTTTAGCGGATCCTCATGCTCCGGATAATACGTTTTGATGCGGTACAGCGTCGAAATCGTTAGCATATCGCCTAATGTAGCAAGCAGCTTTTCGATCTGCGCATATTCTGCACCCGACAGCTTCTTTTTAAAATGTGCCGCACTGTGTTCATATAGACCGGCATACAACAGGTTTTCCGGGGTTTGACGTTCGTTTCCCGTCCCGTTTTCGGTCAACACCCGCGCCAACGGCTTTTCGTAAACGCTCCCCTTTAGCACCTCCAACACGCTCTGCGGCGTCGAAGCGCGCTCAAGGGCGTATAAATCAAAGGAGGTCTTTTTGAAAAAACCATCCGGAATATACATGAAATAGCTGTCTAATTCATATGCTCCCGACTGACGCAGGCGGCGCACAATGCATTCGCATTCATGCTTCCATCGGAAGTATTCCGCAACGCCATTGTCACATAGCGCCGCATAGCGAAGCAGCTTTTCCAGCCGCACAAGCGTCATGCGCTTGACCACGCCCTCGATCTGCCTGCGAGATAGCTTACCTGTGGCTCCCACTGCTTCAAAAGCCTCGCCATAAGGGGTTTTGTTTCTCAGATAAGAGGTGAATTCAGTAAGCTGTGTACAGGAAGCAAGGTCTGCATATACCTCATCCGACAATTGCGGCACAAACATAGCCTTCGCCTTGGCGTACAGCGCATGAGACGATAATCCGGCAATTTTGCTCATTCGGTTTCATCTCCTTTGCCACAAAGAGTCAAACGGTTCCATTGTTTTTTACCACGCATTCGCTTCACGAAGCCTCATGCGCTGTGCCGGTCACCGTGTCAAAAAGCTCCTCGACCCAATGCTTCTTTTTCTGCTCATACAGCTGTGTGAGTTCCTTTTCCGCCTGCGCAAGGCGTTCCTTATACTGCAAGCTTGCTTCTGCAAGCGCCTTTTCATGCTCCTTCTGCGCTCCGGCAATGCGATCGTTTGCCTGCTTCTCATATTTGCTTTCAAAGCACTCACGAGCATCTTCCACGCGTGTACCGATCGTACCGGATGCTTCAGCCGCTTCCGCTACCCGCGCACGTGCCTCTTTATCCGCTTGAACGATCTCTAAAAGGTTTTTATTGATCAAAACAAAAACCGCCTTTCCAAAATTCCTTCTAACTTCCACAAAGTCAAAAAAAGCAGCTCTCATACAGGACACTGTATAAAAGCTTTCTCGACTATGCACTTTATATATAGGAAAGTTTTTCTTTTGAATGCGCTTATTGTATCACAGAATGTCCGGAAATGCAAGAGGATTTTACAAATTTAACATTTCACCGCTTTTTTTGCCATGATATTGACAGCATTCCGGTGCAGAGTCCCGAAAAAAGGACTGCTGGTGTGTAAATTTTTGCTCATTTCTCCAATTTCCCTTGACAGCACCTCAAAAGCATGGTATCCTTGTCTTAGCGATAAATACATTTTCATATAGAAAAGAGGAACCCCTATGTCAAAACGTCTGCATTTGATCTGTAATGCCCATCTTGACCCGGTATGGCAATGGGAATGGGAGGAAGGTGCCGCCGAAGCCTTATCCACCTTCCGTATTGCCGCCGATTTCTGCGAGGAATACGATTCCTTCGTATTTTGCCATAACGAAGCTCTTTTATACGAATGGATCGAAGAATATGACCCGGCTCTATTTGAACATATCCGCACGTTGGTGAAAAAAGGAAAATGGCACATCATGGGCGGCTGGCACCTCCAGCCCGATTGCAATATGCCCTCCGGAGAGGGCTTTGTGCGCCAGATATTTGCCGGTCGTAAGTATTTCTTGGAGAAATTCGGTGTTGCACCGCGTGTCGCCGTCAACGTAGACCCGTTCGGTCATTCACGCGGACTGGTACAGATCCTCTCCCAAAGCGGCTATGATGGATATCTGTTTATGCGTCCCGACGAGAACTTCATCACCCTACCGGCAAGCGACTTCAAATGGGTCGGCTACGACGGAAGCGAGGTCACAGCGGTGCGTATCCACGGCGGCTACAACTCCGGCAAGGGAAAGGCAGCGGAAAAGGTCCGTGCCTATGCCGACAAATGCGCCGAGGGCGATTTCTTCCTCTGCCTGTGGGGCATTGGCAACCATGGCGGCGGTCCGTCCAAAAAGGATTTGGATGACCTGGAAGTGCTGTCTAAGGAAATGGAAGCACAGGGTGTGTCTCTCATTCATTCCACGCCGGAGCAATACATCGATGAGGTCAACCAAAAGCGTTCGCTTCCGACCTTTGATAAAGGGCTGAAGCCCTGGGCTGTTGGATGCTATACCAGCCAGGTGCGTATCAAGCAGCGCTATCGCCAGACAGAAAACACCTTCCTTATGACCGAAGCCATGGCTTCTCATGCGGTGTTGGAAGGACTCATGACCTATCCGGAAAAGGAGCTTGCCGAGGCCTTATATGACCTGTTGACCGTGCAATTCCACGATATTCTTCCCGGCACCTCCATTCAGCCTGCCGAAGAGATGGGCTTGCGGACGTTAGACCACGCGCTTGAAATTTTGTCCCGCGTCAAGGCTCGTGCCTTCTTTGCGCTGGCCGCCGGGCAATCCAAGGCTTCCCCGGACAAAATTCCGATCTGCGCCTATAACCCCTATCCGTATCCGATCGAAAGCGATCTGACTGCCGAATTCATGCTGTGGGATCAGAACTGGAATCCGGAATTTCTCTCGCCGCGTGTCTTTGCGGAGGACGGAACACTTCTGCCGTCCCAATGCGAAAAGGAATACAGCACCATTCCGCTCGAATGGCGTAAACGCGTGGTGTTCCGCGCGACGCTTGCACCTATGACCTTGAGCCGCTTCGACTGCGGCTTTGAAGCCATTCCGGCCAAACCCGTCCCGACCCTTGCGCACAATGACACGCACTATGTGTTCGATGCCGGCTCACGCCATGTCGAGATCAACCGTGCAACCGGACTTGTGGATGTGTACCGCGTAGATGGGAAAGATTATGTCACCCCAGGTGCCTTTGCGCTGGAGGTGTTCGAGGATAACTTCGACCCATGGTATATGATCTGGAATTCCTGGAAAAACAAGCTTGGCGCGTTCACGCTTCTCTCACCGGAGCAGGCACAGGTGTTCTGCCATACCGATGCGCCCATCGCCGGTGTTCACATCATCGAAAGCGGAGACGTGCGCACAGTGGTGGAAGCCGTGTTTGGCTATAACAGTGCCCGCGCACAGGTCAAATACATTTTGTCCGAAAACGAGGATATGCAAATCGATGTGCGTATCCTCTGGGACGAAAAGCAGCGCCTTGTCAAATTGAATGTGCCGGCTGCCTTTGCTGGCGAATGCATCGGAGAGCAGGCGTATGGACGCGAAGTTTTGAAAGACGACATGGATGAAAATGTATCCCAGCGCTATATTGCTTTATGTCAACCGGAAGCCGACAATGCGCTTGGACTTGCCATTATCAACAATGGGCTGTATGGCTCTTCGTTTGACGGCGCGAACCATTCGCTCAAGATCACCCTTCTTCGTTCTGCCAGCTATACGGCTCATCCGCTCGGCGACCGAGTGGTCATGCCGCAGGATCGGTATATGCCCTATATCGAGCAAGGCGAACGCGATTTCTCGTTCAAGCTTGTGACCGGCTCACGCACCACAGTGCTTGACCACGCACCGCGCGCAGCTGCCCTGTTCAATCGCCGTCCCATGGTACTGTCCTTCTATCCGACCGGTGTCGGCGAAAAGCCGAATGTGCCGTTTGTGTTGGAAAACACCGATATCATCACCGTCGAAGCCTTCAAAAAGGCAGAGCATGGCAACGGATACATTCTGCGTCTGTTTAACCCGACCGAAAAGCCCCAGACTGCGACCGCCAAGGTGTACGATGCTTCGCTTGCGCTCACCTTTGGTCCCTTTGAGATCCAAACGCTGCGCTATACCGATGGCGTTTTATGCGCAGATGATCTGATGGAAGGGCTTTTGAAATAGGTACAAGCCTGTTCTGATATAAGCGGCTTTCTGAGCGGTTCCATTTCTATGGAGCCGCTCTTAGACTGTTGCAAAAGTCCTTCGGCTTTTGCGGGGCGACCACCACACGTGGGTTCGCCCTTTTTTTGACGCGCTAAGGGGAATTTCGCCCTTTGCGAAGGGCGACAAGGCCTACTCGCCCTTGACCTCGGTCGCTTTTCTTACAAGAAAAGCTCCGCAAAAGAACTGAACTTTGGTTTTGCGACAGGCTACGAGCAGTTCCATTTCTATGGAGCCGCTTTTTTTACAATTCATTTGGGCATAATCACGAATTTTCACAATTATTTTCCGTCAAAATGAGAAATTCCTCTCAATCCGATTGACAAAACTCGATTTGTTTGCTATAATATGAGATAAGGGTATACCTCGATTTGTATACCCATTCGACAGCCGGGAGGGACTCTTGTGTCACAGGTGCTTTTGGTGACCTCGTTTAAAGGCGGAGTAGGCAAAACAACACTTTCAGCCAATCTTGCTGCCTGCTACGCAAAGCAGGGCAAACGCGTGTTGGTGTGCGACTGTGATCTGGAATCCCGATGCTTGGATATGGTTTTGGGCATGGAGGAACAGCCTCTTTTTAACATCTGTGATGCCGTAGGCGGTCTGTGCGCTCCGGAGGATGCCATACGCGAGCATGAACGCATAAAAAACCTGTTTTTTATGCCCGCTCCGGCGTTCTACCCCGAAGCCCAGGGACTTCACCCGACCGATGAGATCTTTACGACTGAAGCCATCGACCACTTTTTGAAAGCACTTACGGCAACCTATGATCGTATTCTCTTTGATCTTCCGGCCCGCCCGGACAACCTCTACCGTAATTTAGTCCCTCGCGCCGATAAGATCGTCATCGTTTCCATGCATACGGCCGTTTCCATCCGCGCAGCAGAAAAAACCGCCATCGCACTTCGTGAGCTGTGTCCCGACAAAGCTCGTCCGGAATTGAAGCTTGCCGTCAATGCGTTTGATGCCAAATGTGCAAGCAAAGGAGATGCCGTTGGCCTATACGACATTTTGAACAAAGCCAAGCTGCCACTTGTCGGCGTGATTCCCAAGGATACCCAGATGGTGAATGCCTGCGAAAAGGGTCTGTTAGCCTGTGAAGCAGGCGGAACGGTCCTTCCGTTCTGGCGAGCCGTGGAAAATACCGCAAGACGCTTAGAGGATGGGAACGTTAGGCTGTTAGAAGGAGTCCACACCGGCGTGGCGCGCAGCAAACTATATTAAAAACACATTTAGAACAATAGACAGTCAGATATCAGAGAAAGGAAAACGTATATGGAAATTGCAATCATCGCATCAGACAGAAAAAAAGAGCTTATGACGGAATTCTGTATGGCATATCAGGGTATTTTGCGCAAGCATAATCTTTATGCAACCGAATCGACCGGTAAATATATTTCCGATTCTACCGGTCTTGCCATCGAATGTATGCTTCCGGGTGGAGCAGGCGGTTTAGAGCAGCTTTCCTCACGCATTTCCTATAACGAGATCGACCTGCTTCTGTATTTCCGCAATCCGCTTGGCGCTCCACAGTATAATGAGGCAGAACACAATATGCTCCGTCTGTGCGATATCTACAACGTCCCGGTAGCCACCAATATCGCTACCGCCGAAGCACTTATTTTGGCTCTTGATCAGGGCTCTCTGGACTGGCGCGAGCTTGTTAATCCGCGCTCCCACGCCAATCGGCACAGCGATCTGTTTTGAACTATTGGAATACGTTTGCCTTCCGAGCGGAGCCACATAGGCTCCGCTTTGTTCATAGTAAGCATATAATTGTGTCTTTTTTGCACATTTTTCCGAAAACCTCTTGCAATTTGACTGAAAGTGTGATACCATACATGGGACTGAATATAATATTCAGAAAACATTATTCTTCAAGGAGTTGATTTTTTTCATGGATCCTGCCAGTAGTATGCAGATAGCGGCTCTTATTGTTTTGGTGTCGTTATCCGCTTTTTTCTCAGGAACCGAAACCGCCTTTACGAGCTTTAACAAAACTCGTATGAAAACACTTGCCGCCGATGGCAACAAAAAAGCCAAGGCCGTCATGCGTGTCGAGGAAAATTACGAGAAATTCCTTTCCACCATGTTAGTCGGCAACAACATTGTCAATATTTCCGCATCCACCATCGCAACCCTTTTGTTTGCCTCCTTTATTCGAGGCAACGCAAGCCTTTCAGCCACATTGTCCACTGTTTTCATGACAATCACCCTGCTTATTTTCGGCGAGACCACGCCGAAGTTCTTAGGCAAGGATTTTGCGGACAGCTACACCATGCGCGTGGTCGGTGTTGTTCGGGTACTTATGACCATCTTCACCCCCGCAACAGCCCTGTTTTCCCTGTGGCGCAAGGCCATCTCCAAAATTTTCAAGAGCAACAACACCCAATCGGTCACCGAGGACGAGATCATGACCATGGTCGAGGAAGCCCAAAACGAGGGCGGTATCGATGAGCATGAGGGCGATCTGATCAAAAGCGCGATCGAATTCAATGATCTGGAAGTCTCTGCCATCTTAACGCCTCGTGTGGATATCATGGCCATCGCAGACGATACCCCCATGGAAGAGGTCGTTGACCTGTTCCGTACCAGCGGCTTTTCCAGACTGCCGGTGTATCGCGATACCATCGATAACATCGTCGGCGTTATCCATGAAAAGGATTTCAACCGTCTTATGTACGATGGGAAAGCCGATTTCAAAACCGCAGTGCATGAAATATTGTGCATCACCGAGGGTATGAAGATTTCCAAATTGTTACGTGAATTCCAGGAGGCCAAAACACACATGGCCATCGTTGTAGACGAATACGGCGGAACTGCCGGTTTGGTCACCATGGAGGACGTGCTGGAGGGCCTTGTCGGCGAGATCTGGGACGAACACGACG
>CAZAWG010000020.1:0-12523 GCA_964488785.1 uncultured Oscillospiraceae bacterium
CGCAAGAACCGTGACTTTCGAAAAGGCACGGTTTTCTACAAGCTTACAGTAGGGTAGTTTGCGGAAGCCGCATAGTGCGCGTTAGTGGGGTTTGTGCGAACCGTTTTGTCTTTTCCGCTGAGCCGCAAGTCCCATCAGACACGCGGAATTTTATATTGCCTTTTCATTTGAGTTTTGGTGGTGGCGTTTATGCCGCCAAAACGGGCAATGGGCACGCGGACAGATATTTTGCCTTTTAGACTAAACTAAACCGTGAGTTTTGCAGCGGCGCTTCGCCGCTTTCGCCGCTTTCGCCGCACAGTTGGACATCGCCGGCATGGGTGATGATGACGTCGGTGAAGGTGCCGTATAACGAAGCCCCCTCCGGTGCGGTAAAACGGATCAGCTTGTTGCCGGAATCACGCCCATAGAATTCCGTTGTTCCCGGCGCATTTGGCGTTTCACATAACACGCGGAGAGTTTTCCCCACATAGCGCTCATTGATGCGTACCATGTTCTCATGGTGTAATTCCATCAAACGCGCAAATCGCTCGGTTTTTTCCTCATAGCTTACCGGATCCTCCATCCGCTCTGCCGGCGTTCCGCGCCGCGGCGAATAGATGAACGCAAAGATTGAATCATATCCCACCTCGCGCACAAGCGATAGCGTGTCCTCAAATTCTTCTTCCGTCTCACCCGGGAAGCCTACGATAATATCGGTCGTCAGCGTGATGTCCGGCATGGCCTTGCGCAGCTTGCGCACGACCTCTAAATAGGACTGTCTTGTATATTTGCGGTTCATCCTTGCCAATATACGATCGTTTCCCGATTGTACCGGTAAATGAAAATGCCTTGCCACACGCGTGTGCGTGCGCATCACCTCGATCAGTTCATCCGAAACATCCTTTGGATGCGAGGTCATAAAGCGAACAAGATAGTCTCCCTCCATAGAGGCGACCTTACCAAGGAGCTGCGCAAAGCTGCATTCATCCTCTAAGCCCTTGCCATACGAGTTCACATTCTGCCCTAACAGTGTGATCTCCCGACAGCCGCTCTGTACAAGCTCCCTTGCCTCGGATAATACATCCTCCGCCCTGCGGCTTCGCTCTCGTCCGCGCACGTGCGGAACCACACAATAGGTGCAGAAATTATCACAGCCATACATGATGGAAAGCCATGCCTTGATGTCACTCTCACGCGCCACCGGCACACCCTCCACAATGGGATTTTCCGCCGTGTCGGCATCCTCTACATAGTAGCGACGTCTGTCATGCACCATCACATCGCACAAGATTTCCGGCAAACGGTGCAGCATATTGGTGCCTGCCACAAAATCCACATACGGATATTTATTCTTGATGTCCGAAACACGATGCTCTTGGTTGACCATGCAGCCCCACAGTCCCACCAAAAGCTCGGGATTGGCAGCCTTGATGTGCTTGAGCTGACCGGTCTTGGATAACGCCTTTAGCTCCGCGTGCTCACGCACTGCACAGGTGTTGTAAATGATCAGATCGGCCCCTTCCAGCGTTTCTGCCTTTTCGTAGCCAAGCGACAACGCCGTGCCGACAAGACGTTCGCTGTCGGCTTCGTTCTGCTGACAGCCAAAGGTCTGCACAAATACCCTTAAGCGCCGCCCCAGCCGCTTTTCCTTTTCGGACAAAAGCACACGCACACGGTCGGCATATTTTTTCTGATTGGCAAGGTCGTTTACATCCTCGCCAAGTACATTGGTCTTATGATCGGTCATTTGCTCTTCGCCCTTTTTAACAGTATCTCTAAATCGTTCGGCGAGAAGGAATAGCTCTTGTCGCAGAACTGACAGCTCACATCGATGTCTTTCCCATCGTTTATCATGTCGCTTATCTCTTTTTCGCCAAGGCTCACAAGTGCCCGCTCCACACGCGCCCTTGAGCAGTCGCAGTGATAGAGCGCATCCGTCTCGTCAAAAATATCGCAGGCAATATCGCCCATGATATCCTTTAAATATTCGGCATTGGTCTTGCCGGTCGAAAACAGCGTGGAGACCGGCGGAACCCTTGAAAGCTGCTCCTCTAAGCGGTCGATAAAGGAATCCTCCGCACCCGGAAGCAGCTGGATCATATAGCCGCCAGCCGACCGACAGGTGTAATCGTTTCCAATAAGCACCCCTAAAGCGCAAGCCGTGGGGGTTTGCTCACTGGTGGCAAAATAATTCGTGATATCCTCTGCGATCTCCCCCGAAATAATGGGGGTCGTGCCTACATACGGCGTTCCCTTGCCCTCGTCGCGGACAACATACATGGTTCCCTTGCCCACCGCACCGGCTACATCCAATTTCCCCTTTGTGTTGAGCGGAAGATCCGCCTCGGGATGCTCCACATAGCCCTTAGTATTTCCGTAATAATCGGCAACTGCCAAAATTTTTCCACAAACGCCGTCTCCGTTGAAGGAAACCGTCACACTATCCTCTTTGTCCTTGAGCATAATGCCGATCATGGACGCAGCCGTCAGGGTTCGTCCCAAAGCGGCGGCCGCCGTGGGGGAGAGGTGGTGCAGACGAATGGCTTCGTCCACCATCTGACGGGAATTGATCAAAATAACACGGGCAGAACCACAGACGGTCATTGCTCTGGTAATGGTATTCACAAGCATAGGTCACTCCCTCTCCGGTGTTAAGACTTCCGGATTCTTTTTACAAATATAGAAGATCCGGTCGCATTCGTTTTCATCTGCCGGTGTAAAAGAAAAGTCGGATACGCGTTCTAACACGGTAAAGCCGGTCTTGGCAAGCAGCCTGTCCAGCGTGCGCACGGGATACATTCGCTCGCGCACCGTCTCATCAAAGCGCACATAGCGCCCATCCGGCTGTTGACAGAAAAAGGTCAGATACATATCGCACTTTTTGTTGTCCGGACGATAGAAATTCTGCCACGCAAGGAATACATCCTCCGCTTCCATCAAATAGGCATTTTCCGCATAGACCGTCTCGAATTTATGCCGTGCGTTGACATCAAAAATAAAAAGTCCGTCCTCGCACAGTGCCCGATAGGCGCTCTGCATGGCACATTCCACATCGGCCGGTGTCTCAAGGCAGTTCATGCCGTCCATCATGCATACGCATAGCTCGACCGG
Organism: uncultured Oscillospiraceae bacterium; assembly: GCA_964488785.1. GTDB lineage: Bacteria > Bacillota > Clostridia > Oscillospirales > CAG-382 > UMGS882. Next base: position 3,094 of record CAZAWG010000020.1, read on the forward strand.
AGCATATACGCGAAAATCGCGCAGATCCTGCCGGGTGAAGCGCACCTTTTCCGCGCCCCGGTCGTGGGCACGCTTGTCGGCCAGCGTCAGCATATCCTCCGACAGGTCAAACGCCGTCACACGACAGCCCTTCTTTTCCAAGGCAACCGACAACGCCCCTGTTCCACAGGCCATATCGCAGACCGAGGCCGGCTTTGCCAGTCCATGCCTTTCGGCGGCGGTCAAATAAAAGCACGCCCATTCCTCATAATCCACATCTGTGTTGAGCGCGTCATACGCCTCCGACAGATGCTTTCCGTATTCGTTATTCTTCATGTTCCAATCGTTCAAGCAGCTTTGTGTAGCCATCCGTTCCATATTTCAGACACCGGTTCACGCGGCTGATGGTAGCGGTGGAAAGACCCGTGATCTCGGATATTTCCGTATATTTAGCACCCTCTGAAAGCATTTTGGCAGCGCGGAAGCGTTTGGCCATTTCCTTGATCTCCGCCACTGTACACAGATCCTCAAACAGATCATAGCATTCGTCTATATCGCGAAGGGAAAGGATCGCGCGAAAGAGATTATTCACATCGGTGCTTTTTAGCTTTTCGTTCATGCGTCAGGTATTCCTTCCCATGGTATTTTGCCGCAAAAACGGCATTTTTTCATAATATATTATTATACCCGCTTTTCTCGTGTTTGTAAAGCGTTTTTGGTAAATTTTCTTTACCTTGTTAAAACGGCGCGCGCTCTTTATTCCTTACACACAAGGCGCACCTGTGCGCTCTTTAACCCAAAGGCCGAAGCGCTCACCTTCACATCTCCCGTTCCTTTTACCCGCACAGCCGCCACACATACCCCGGCACGCATACGGCGATCGGGGCTTGTCACCGGCACATGGTCGCTCACATCCGAGCCGGTGCCCAACAGCACCCCATGCGCATTGACACAGAATTCGACCGTAAAGCCCTTGGCATCCGGCACCGTGCGCCCCTCGCTGTCGATGCATTCGCAGCGGACAAGTGCCACATCCTGCCCACAGGCGGTCACCGTGTTCTCCTGGGTTAGCCTAAGTGCGACCGGTTCTCCGGACGTCTCGACACGGTCGTGTGCCACGTCCTTGCCGCCGTTTCTTCCCACGACCTCCAACACGCCGCTCTCATACGGAACGCTCCATGCCGCATGGGAATACGGCTCTACCGTCTGAATGCCCACACTTTTTCCGTTTAGATACAGCTCGACCTGCTCGCAGTTGGTATACGCCCAGACCGCAATGCTTTCGCCCTCCTGCCCGGCATGGTTCCAATGCGGAAGCAGATGAAGCACCGGCTCATCGCTCCAATGCGATTTATTCTGATAGAAGGCATCCTTTTTCTGCAAAAACAGATCGACCGCCCCGGATTGAGAGCATAGACGCGGCCAGACCGTTTCGCCGCGATGCTCGATCCCTGCCCATTGGAAGGAGCCGGATACCCATTCGCGCTCCATAAAGAACCTCCAGGTGTTCTCGCGCCCTAAGAACCATGCATTGGTATCGTGGTCATAGGCGTTGATATAGCCGCGCACGGGGTCCTCATCGGCATAATGGCCGCGCGTGGTGCCGGTCGCACAGCATTCGGAGGATACAAACGGGATATGCGGATATTTCTTATGGATTTCATCGTATGCGTTTAAATTGTAGTTAACTCCGATCACATCGCACACGTCCAGTGTCGGCGCACTCAGCGGCTCGATGGAGACGGCCGTTGTGACCGGACGGGAGGTGTCGTATTGCCGCACAAGCGCTTTTAGGGTCTTTGTGATACGCACACCACGCGCTTCGGTATGGAACGGCTCCTCGTTGCCGACCGACCACAAAATGACTGAGGGGTGGTTGCGGTCGCGCTTGATCAGAGTCACAAGCTGTTCCTTCGCTTCGGGAGAGGTGGAGAACCAACGCGTTTCATCCATCACCACAAGGCCAATCTCATCCAATGCCTCCATAGTCGCTTCCGAATGCGGATAATGCGCCGTGCGATAGCCGTTGGCACCCATTTCCTTCATCAGCTCGATACGGTAGCGGTAAATGTTGTCCGCCACGGCTCGTCCCGTAAGCCCAAAATCCTGATGACAGCAAACGCCCTTGATCTTTACCGGGCGGTCGTTGAGGAAAAAGCCCTTATCCGGATCAAAAAAGAATGTGCGGAAGCCGAAGCGGTCGGTGACCGTATCAATGACCGCGCCGCCGCGCTTGACGGTGGTACGAGCCGTATACAGGGCAGGGGAGTCGATGTCCCACAATCGAACCTCGCCGACCGATACCCTTGCGCAAAGTGTTTTCTTGTCTTTCGCGGCGATTTCAAGCGGCATTTCCTTCGTTTGGGCGACCGTCGTTCCATCCGGATCGAAAAACTCCGTGAAAGTCGTAACAATATCGTCCTCAAAACCGGTATTACGCAGTGTGACCTCTAAATCGATGCTCCAATTTTCTTCGTGTTTGACCGGACAGACGTATACGCCCCATAGATCGACCGCCGTGGTGTCGGTCTTGACAAGCCAGACATGGCGGTAGATCCCCGCTCCTTCATACCACCAGCCCTCGTGATGGGAAACATCCACATAGACCGCTAAAATATTCTCGCGGTCGAACAGTGCAAAATCCGTGATATCCACCTCAAACGGCGCATAGCCGCCGTTATGCCGTCCCACGATACAGCCGTTGAGATAGATGGTAGCATTTCCGGTCACGCCCTCAAAATACAGCGTGATGTGCCGGGAGGCATCCTCTGGAGAAAGCCGGAAATGCTTGCGATACCAAAGGTTTTGATAGTCAAAATAGCCGAGCGCGTTGTTGAACCTTTGCGAAGGAGCCTGCGAAATGATGCCATCGTGCGGCAGCTCGACATTTTCCCAGAAATCGGTGTTGTCGATGTGATCATACCGGTCGGAATGATCGTTATAGGAAACCGATGCCGGTCCCCAGAGCATCGTTTCGGTCTTGGCCTGCATATAGACCGGCCCCTTGGCCTTTGGATACTCCATCGTAATATCGCCAAAATGGTATTTCCAGCCGGAATCGAATAACAGCTTTTCTCTCATCGTTTTTCCCTCTTTCCTTTAATGGCTTGATGAAGACGGCGAAGCAGAGCGCAGAAACGCTTCTAAGTCGGATATGGTCGGAAAAGCCGCATACGCTCCATTCTGCGTAGACGTGTAGGCGCTCACACAGTTGGCAAAGCGCACAGCGTCCGCGATATCACCGCCATTTTTGAGAAACCGCAGAGCAAGGGAAGCCGAAAAGGCTTCCTCTGCTCCGGCAACATCCACCGGACGAACCTCCGGCGGGGAAAGAATCTCATGGTGCAGTCCATCGTATACAAAAGCGCCGCGCTTATTCAATTGGATTACAACGTATTCCGTCTTAACAAAGGAAGCAAGCGATATCGCCGCGCGAAGCGCATCGGCTGCCGTGGATGGACGTATACCGGTATACAATTCGCATTGACGCTCATTGAGTAGGATTACCTGACATACACAGCCGGTAGGAAGCGGCGGCGCCTTTTCCACAAACGAAAGCTCCAAGAAGGCAGGAATATCCTGTTCCTTTGCCATGGACAGCGCATAGCGTACCAGCTCCGGCTCATGCTCACAGTTTAAGAGCAGTGCATCCGGATAGGAAGTAAAGGCCTCCTCCAAATGCTCCTCCTGTAGACACCGGTTGGCGCCCGGAAACAAGATCACACGATTGGGCTGCTTTTCCTCGCAGAGAATGTGCGAAAAGCCGGTTTTTTCCTCACTGTCGCGGAAAATGAACCGCCGGTCGATCGTTTCTTTTTCCAGTGCTTCAAAAAGCATATCCGCATAGGTATCCCTTCCGGTACAGGCGCAGAAAACCACATCTGCACCTAAGCGTGCCGCGCTGACCGAATAGAACACACCGCGCCCACCGGGAGCAAAAAAGTATTCCCCATCCGATATCGTCTGTTCGCCCGGCTCCGGCAGCTGTTTGACCGTACAGACAAAATCGGTATAAGCAGCTCCAATTGTCAAAATGCGTGGTTTTCTCATGCGTATCATCCTTTCCAAAGCATATTCGTATTCATGTTATATAGTATCACATAATTTGTCAGAAGTCAAGCTTCTTTCTTCTAAATGTTCGATCCGAGCTGCTCTTTTCCTGCTCCTTATCCATGAACATACGGCATTCCCAGCCCGGTACAGAGATCATAGCCGGGCATGGCAGAATAACGACCGTTGCTCCCACATCGAACATCGAAAATGCGCAAGGCTTGTTGTTTTCTTTTTGTATACCGGTATATATTTTGCGCGACCTCCTGTGTGGTTCTTCCCAGCTCCTGCCGCGCACATATGCCTGCAAAGCACGGTGCCGCAACACTTGTTCCGCAAACGGCGCAAAAGCGCTTCTTCTGCGTGTCATAAACGCTGTAGCCACTCACCGGACAGGCTTCCAATGCCACATCCGGTGTCCCACGATAGCCGGCGGTCTGTTCCTTTATGCCCGTATGACGCTCCTGCCAAACTGGTATACCGGTATACTTACTTGGTCCGCCGCCACCCTGCCGCCAGGCGCAGATATTGGTTATCCTCTCTCGCTGTCGCCCAAGCTGCACACCGCCCACACTAAGACACATATCGGAAGCCGATGGAAACAAAACCACGCCGCCGCTGTCCCCACCGGAAGCAACAAATACGGCCTCCGACTGCGCAAGCTCTGCACTTAGCGCAAGCTCCCCAAAGAATTCGGCACTTCCAAAGCTGACCGAAACGATATCTGCACCCATGCTTGCCGCCCGGCGCATGGCGGCGATCAGCGAACCGATGGTAGCATCGTGTGCGAACACACAAAGTAGAGCCGCGCCGGGACACACCGCGTGTGCCCATTGTACATCGGCATCGCTCTCAAGACACCAATCCGGCTCACACGCGGTACTTCCTCCCATGGCTTCGAGCTGGACGCTTGCGCCGGGAAGTCCGTATTCGCTTGAAAACCGGTCTACGCCGATTTGTATGTCCGGCGCGCCAAAGGCGGACACCAGCGCAAGCCTTTTCCCGGCTCCGGCGTGCATATTTCTTTGCAGACCATAGGTAGAATACAAAGCATCCGGCGTAAGAGGACGGTTTTCGCCCTGTTCTATACGGCGCAAAAAGGGTTGTGCTGTTGGCGTGGGAAGACTGTAGCGTGGGGTCATGGGGTGAATATACATAGTGCTTCTCCTTTGCATACATTTTCTTTATCATTCTATGCGCAAGAGCAGAAAAAGAGCCGCCAAAGGTTGCTCTTTGACGGCTCTTAGACTGTTGCAAAAGTCCTGCGGCTTTTGTGGGCACCCCCATATACGTGGGTTCGTCCTCTTTTTTGACGCGTTAAGGGGGATTCGCCCTTGACCTCGGTCGCTTTTCTTACAAGAAAAGCTCCGCAAAGGAACGACTTTGGTTTTGCGACAGGCTGAACTGTCCGAAACCGGACAGTTCTTTAAAAATCTTATTTATTTGTGCTTTGTATCGATCTCCAACGAATACACACGGCTCTCCTCGCTCTGCCATGCCCCATCGAAGCGCACCACCAGCCTTTGCACCTTTCCCTCTGTCGGGATAAATAACAAATGTTGATCGTTTTCTTCGCTTTCGTACAGGCACATTTCGCTTCCATCCGGACGAATGACCACCACTTTTATTTTTTTGGCGAGATTGACCGGCATTTTCATTCTTTCCACCGCTTGCGGCACATTGCTGCGCATACTGTAGCGGCGATATTGGATGTTATCATGCACCGATTCGCACGAATAATCCGGGTCGAGGATCAAACGGATGATCCCTTCGACCGGTGTGTCAAAGGAAAATGTAATGCTTTCACCCACACCGCGCGAAATGGTATTGACCGGCTGATCCTGGCTCGGTCGTTCCTTTCCATTAAAGAGCAAGGCTTTTTCTTCGCCTGTCAGGTTGCTCTCTGCTTTTACGGTTGCCTCATCAACTGCGCGTGTAAAGCCCGGCAGATAACAGCCGTCATACAACAGCTCGCTTTGAAGCTCTTGTATGTGCTTTGCACGGATATCAGCAGGCGTGCAGCTGTATTTTACGCATAACGCCGCCGCATTGCCAACCGCCTGACCCATGATCGCACAGGTTGCCATCACGCGCGTGGCCGAAAGAGCTGCGTGTGTGGCGCTGATGTTGCGTCCGGCGAACAGAAGATTGTCGATATTTGCCGAATACAGGCTTCCAAACGGAATACCAAAGGGGGAGGGAGCCGGATGATAAATGGTCGGCTCACCGGCATGACGGAACCCGGCTGGATTGTGGTCATCCATGCTCCAGCCGCCATAGGCGACCGTATCCTCAAATTTTCCACCGGCTTCGACCTCGGTCTGGGACAGAACGTGCGCCCCACGATAGCGGCGGCTTTCGCGCTTGCCCGGCAGAAAACCGACCCATTCGAGTTCCCAGTTATCTGCATCATGATCACCGTGATTTTTGATGTGATCCCATACGCCAAAAGCGATCTTCAGAAGCTCATGGCGCAGCTTTTCCGTATCGCGAATGCTGTCATTCTCGCCACCAAGCTCGATCCACCAGAAATTGTTGTCCTTATCCTTCATGGAATGCCCTCTATGCGGCAGCTCCTCATCCGTTTCATAGGTATTGGCCCATTCTGGCTTGACAAACGGCACTTTTTCGGTATGCTCCCGTGCCTGTATCAGACAGGACATCCCCATGGTGCGCAGATCTGCCTGTTCCGGCTCAATGGGTTCACCATATTCCTCTCTTGCTTCGCGTCCCTTGGTCCATTTTGCCCCGACAAGCGGCGCTAAAATGCTGTCACCGGAGCAGTCGGCAAACTGCTCTGCGTGGATGGTATGGAAGGTGTAGGTAGTCATCTGCCAACAGGTGATCGATTCGATGTGTGCGTTTTCCGCTTCGGCATCGATACAGGTGGTGTTGAGCATGAGCGTCAGGTTCGGCTCTTTGATGGCTTTGGAATACATGACGGTATCCCAAAGGGAGAAATTCATATAAGGATTACGGTGGATGTTTTCAAAATTTAGCTCACTGACAATACCCGATTCCATGTTGTATTTGCCATGTGCGCCGCGTACCCACATTCGAATCTCACTGGAAGCGTTACCGCCTAACACCGGTCGCTCCTGCACCAAGATGGTCTTGATACCCTTTCTGGCGGCGGCAACCGCTGCACAAAGACCGGCAAGTCCTCCACCTACGACACAAAATTCAGTCTCATGGTAAATCGTTTCACGTGAAACATTGGTTTTCATTTAAACTTTCCTCCTTGTTTTTATACGGCAACGAATGGTAACGAACCGGGCATATGCGGCAATGGATCGACCTTTATGCCATTTTCGATAAATTCAAAATGAACATGAACGCCCGTCGCGTTCCCGGTCGCTCCTAAAGTCCCAATAGGGCTGCCCTGCGCAACTAAATCTCCTGTTTTGACGGTGATGGTATCACAATGCGCATAGCGCGTGACAACATCCTCGTTGTGGCGTATCAGGCAGTACTTGCCGTAGGAGCGATTATCGCCCACCTCAATAACTTCACCGCCATCGGACGCTACCACGGTTTCACCGCGTTTGCCCCAGATATCGATGCCCTGATGGAAGGTATTCGACCCCGACATAACGCGCCAACCGAAATAGCTGGTGATCTTGCCTTCATAGGGATAGATATACGTGCCGGTCGGGACACTGTTTTTTTCTTCTTCTGTCAAAGGGCGCGTTCCTACGCAAACAATCTTGTCTACCGGTGCGCGCAGTATTTCTTCGCCTATGATGTCACGTCCGGTCTGCTCACCATTCTGATAATAGGCATTATAGCGAACACGTTTTTCGCCGTTTTTACCATTTTGTACTAATCTGCGTGTTCCTTCACGCAGCGTTTCATCCTCTATCGTCTGTATATCGAAGTATATTGGTTCAGTACTTGTTTCTTCACGTACCACGGATAATCCCACGGATACATTCTGTGTTGGCGTTGCCTCATTGTAAACAGAAAGATCGTTTGCATTCTTACGGCCTTCTGTTTCAGAAGGATAATTTAACTCCAACGAATAGGTCATGGTCGAGGGCGCACCACCGGAAAAATGATCCCAATCGATGAAATGTAAATGCTCGTGAAACCATTCTTCTTCTTCTTTTGACAGGGCAGAGGACAGAGAAAATAATCGCCTCACCTCAGCACGGGATAGAAAATAGGAATGTGGGTATTTGTCCGCAATGATGGTCATATTGTTGTTATAAATGAAGCGTTCGACCTGTTCATCTTCCGTAATACCGGCTTCTGCACGGTAATTTGCCTGTTGCATCGCCATATAATCGGAAATCGCATCATAAAACCATTTTTCCGTCGTCGATACACCCGCTAATTTTCCATCTACATATAAGCCATAGCCATTTTCTGTAAACCGGCTCATATAGCTTGCAAAAATATCCGTATCTCCCACGGTGAGCTTATCCTTATTTTCGTATATGCTGGGCTTGTAATTTATATCACATTCAAGCACAACCGGTGTCCCATAGCGTGCCGAAAGATCTGCTTCATATCCACGCTTTGTGGCAAGTATATCATTAACATTCAATGTGTTTCCAACATATTCTCCATCAATGTAGACATCGACCGCATAGTGGACCGACATACCATGGAAAATCTGAAGGAACGTAAAAACAGTCAGAGCGAATGCTGCACAAGGTAAGAACGACTTGCATATGACCCGAAAAAAGGCTTTTATGGCGCGTGTGGAATTGTCCATGCTGTTTGGAATACGAGCCGTCTTGTGGACAAAACGCTCGATGGTGTTTCCAGCACGTCGCGCACCATGCGATATAACCGCGATGCCATCTAATAAATGAAGAAAAATCGACCAGATGTTGCGCTTACTCAGCTTTTGCATATCACCTGCCCAACCTAACGGATGCTCCGGAATACGCTTGAAAATATTTTTACGCTTTTTTGGGGCAGCTTCGTAGCAGTTGTGACAAAATAAATATAAAGCATTAAACAGACTTTCGTGGCGCGACATCCCGTTATCACGAAATAAGTGATACATATCCGATATGGAATCACCGGATAGAATGGTTTCACGTGAAACGTCTTCCTTTGCGGCTGTTCCGGCTTTCTCTCCGCTCTCTGTCTCCTTCACTTGTTTTTCAAGTCCATACGAATTCGTGTTTTCAGATATCAACTCCGTTTTTTTCAAACGCATCTCTCCTTTCGGGAAAATAACACTTTAAAATGCCATTCTATAAATACTCACACGTAACCCATTATATATTTTATTATATACCACTTTCACATATAAATCAAACGTATATCGTAAATTTTGTTTAATAAAATCTCAAAGCAAGTGCAACAGTGCAAATTTGAAGTTGACCTTTTCCACAGGGAAAGAAGATGGCTTCGACAGGGCAATGCCAAGCAGAGAACCGGCACA